>DASTDN010000250.1:0-2479 GCA_035710365.1 Streptomyces sp.
GTTGAGTGTTTCGTAGTGTTTCGGTGGTCATAGCGTAGGGGAAACGCCCGGTTACATTCCGAACCCGGAAGCTAAGCCTTACAGCGCCGATGGTACTGCAGGGGGGACCCTGTGGGAGAGTAGGACACCGCCGAACAAATAGTGAGAAAGCCCCCGGCCGGGGATACCGGTTCGGGGGTTTTCTGTATTTACGGGTGCAGTCGAGGATGCCTCTTGCTGCCTGTCATCCCTGCCGTGGCCATTTCCCTTTTACAGGCGTCCCGCCGCCTTCAGCATCAGATAGGCGTCTGCCAAGGCCGGTGCGAGGTCGTTCGGTGTTGCGTCGACGACAGTGACGCCGTGACGGCGGAGTTTCTCCGCTGTGCGGTCGCGTTCCGACTGGGCCTGGGCGGCGGCTGCGGCCTCGTAGAGGGCATCTGTGCTTCCGCGGGCTTTCGCCATGCCGGCGATGTAGGGGTCCGCGACGGATGCCAGAAGGACCGTATGGCGTTGCGTGAGCTGGGGAAGGACGGGGAGGAGGCCCTCCTCGGCCGGGGCCGTGTCGAGCGTGGTGAGCAGGACCATCAGGGAGCGGCGCGGAGCCGAGCGGAGGGCCGTGGCGGTGAGACCGCGGGCGTCCGTCTCGACGATCTCCGGTTCGAGTGACGACATGGCGTCGACCAGAGCCGGCAGGACATCGCCGGCGGTGCGGCCCTGGACGAGGGCACGTACCCGGCGGTCGTAGGCCAGGAGGTCCACGCGATCGCCGGCGCGGGAGGCCAGAGCTGCCAGGAGCAGAGCCGCGTCCATGGCAGCGTCGAGACGGGGGGCGTCGCCGACGCGGGCTGCGGAGGTGCGGCCGGTGTCCAGGACGAGCAGGATGTGGCGGTCGCGTTCGGGGCGCCAGGTCCGTACGGCGACGTTGGTGTGCCGGGCTGTGGCGCGCCAGTCGATGGAGCGGGTGTCGTCACCGGGCACGTACTCGCGCAGGCTGTCGAACTCGGTGCCTTCGCCGCGGGTGAGGGCGCTGGTGCGGCCGTCGAGTTCGCGCAGCCGGGCCAGCTTGGACGGCAGGTGCTTGCGGCTGGTGAACGGGGGCAGGACGCGTACCGTCCACGGCACCTGGTGGCTGCCCTGGCGGGCGAAGAGGCCGAGTGGGCCGTAGGAGCGGATCGTGATGCGGTCCGGCCGGCGGTTGCCCCGGCGGGTCGGGTGCAGGCGGGTCGTGACGCGGCGGCGTTCGCCCGGAGGGACTTCCAGGCGGTGGCGGGAGGCTTCCACTTCGGTGCCGGGCTGCCAACTGCTCGGCGGCCAGGCGTCGCGGAGGTGGGCGCGCAGCGGGCGGCGTGACGGGTTGGTGACGGTGAGGGTGACGTCGGCCGTGTCGCCGAGGCGTACGGAGGTGTCGCCCGCGCGGGTCAGGCCCAGGCGGCGTACGGGGGCTGCCAGGGCGAAGTCACAGGCACAGGCGACGGCCAGGGGTGCGTTGACCGCCAGGATGCCCGTCCAGCTCGGGTCCCAGATGCCGACGGGCAGGGAGCCGAGGGCGGCGAGGAGCGCGGTGCGTCCGGTGAGGGCCATCAGCGCGGGACGGGGACGTGGTTGAGGATCGCGGTGATGACGGAGTCGGGGGTGACGCCCTCCATTTCGGCCTCCGGGCGCAGCCGGACGCGGTGGCGGAGAGTGGGCAGGGCGAGGGCCTTCACGTCGTCGGGGATGACGTAGTCGCGGCCGGTCAGCCAGGCCCAGGCGCGGGCCGCAGCGAGGAGCGCGGTGGCGCCCCGGGGGGAGACGCCGAGGGCGAGGGACGGGGACTCGCGGGAGGCACGGCAGATGTCCACGACGTACGCGGTGATCTCGGACGAGACCGTGGTGCCTGCGACTGCGGCGCGGGCCGCTTCGAGGTCGGTCGCGTTCGCCACGGGGCGTACGCCGGCGGCGCGCAGGTCGCGCGGGTCGAAGCCCTCGGCGTGGCGGGTGAGCACGTCGATCTCGTCCTGGCGGGTGGGGAGCGGGACGGTCAGCTTGAGGAGGAAACGGTCCAGCTGGGCCTCGGGGAGGGGGTACGTGCCCTCGTACTCGACCGGGTTCTGGGTCGCGGCGACCAGGAAGGGCTCGGGGAGCGGGCGGGGGGTGCCGTCGACGGTGACCTGGCGTTCCTCCATGGCCTCCAGAAGGGACGACTGCGTCTTGGGGGGCGTGCGGTTGATCTCGTCCGCGAGCAGGAGGTTGGTGAAGACAGGGCCGGGCTGGAAGGAGAACTCCGCGGTGCGTGTGTCGTAGACGAGGGAGCCGGTGATGTCGCTCGGCATCAGGTCGGGGGTGAACTGGACGCGCTTGGTGTCGAGTTCGAGCGCGGAGGCGAGGGCCCGGACGAGCAGCGTCTTGGCGACGCCGGGGACTCCCTCGAGCAGCACGTGACCGCGGCACAGCAGTGCGATGACCAGGCCGCTGACGGCCGCGTCCTGCCCGACGACCGCCTTGGCGACCTCGGTGCGCA
>DASTDN010000251.1:0-2430 GCA_035710365.1 Streptomyces sp.
CAGCGCGTCCCACCACCGGCGCGGGTCGCTCTCCTGCCCCGCGCCGGACGACACGGTGTGGGGCGCCCGGCCGCTCGCGACGACCCGGCCGGTGGCCGCGTCGACGACCAGGGCCTTGGTGGACTGGGTGGACGTGTCCACACCGACGACGAGCGGACCCTCGGCTGCCGACATCGGGCTTCTCCTTGTTCTCCGCGGCTCAGCGGGCGGCTGAGCGGGCCATCGACCTGGGCTCTCGCCGGCCGCCGGGACCGATCGAGGCCCCGGCGCCGGCCCTCCGGAACAGGTTGTCCCTTCCCAGAGGTGCGTCCGCATACTAATTTGTCAAGCGCCATGACGAAATGGGTCGTCAAGCGTCGAGCATCGAGCGAGGAGCCGCGGCATGAGCTACCAGCCCACCCCCGAGGACAGGTTCACCTTCGGTCTGTGGACCGTCGGCTGGCAGGGGCGGGACCCCTTCGGCGACGCCACCCGAACCGCCCTCGACCCGGCGGAGACGGTGCGGCGCCTGTCCGAGCTGGGTGCCCACGGCGTGACCTTCCACGACGACGACCTCATCCCCTTCGGCTCCTCCGACGTGGAGCGCGAGGGCGTCGTCAAGCGGTTCCGCCAGGCCCTCGACGCGACCGGCATGCGCGTGCCCATGGCCACCACCAACCTCTTCACCCACCCGGTGTTCAAGGACGGCGCCTTCACCGCCAACGACCGCGACGTACGCCGCTACGCCCTGCGCAAGACCATCCGCAACATCGACCTCGCCGTCGAACTGGGCGCCGAGACGTATGTCGCCTGGGGCGGCCGGGAGGGCGCCGAGTCCGGTGCCGCCAAGGACGTGCGCGACGCCCTCGACCGGATGAAGGAGGCCTTCGACCTGCTCGCCGAGTACGTCACGGGCCAGGGCTACGACCTGAGGTTCGCCATCGAGCCCAAGCCGAACGAGCCGCGCGGCGACATCCTCCTGCCGACCGTCGGACACGCGCTGGCGTTCATCGAGAAGCTGGAGCGCCCCGAACTCTTCGGCGTGAACCCGGAGGTCGGGCACGAGCAGATGGCCGGGCTGAACTTCCCGCACGGCATCGCCCAGGCCCTGTGGGCCGGCAAGCTCTTCCACATCGACCTCAACGGCCAGAGCGGCATCAAGTACGACCAGGACCTGCGGTTCGGCGCCGGCGACCTGCGGGCCGCGTTCTGGCTGGTCGACCTGCTGGAGTCCGCCGGCTACACCGGCCCCCGGCACTTCGACTTCAAGCCCCCGCGGACCGAGGACACCGACGGTGTGTGGGCGTCCGCCGCCGGCTGCATGCGCAACTACCTCATCCTCAAGGAGCGCGCCGCCGCCTTCCGCGCCGACCCCGAGGTGCGGGAGGCGCTGCGCGCGGCCCGCCTGGACGAGCTGGCGCGGCCCACCGCCGCCGACGGCCTGGAGGCCCTTCTCGCGGACCGGTCGGCGTTCGAGGACTTCGACGTCGACGCCGCCGCGGCCCGCGGCATGGCCTTCGAGCGGCTGGACCAACTGGCGATGGACCACCTTCTCGGGGCGCGCTGAACGGCTGGGGGCGACGGCTGGGACGGCCGGGGGGCCGTCCCAGCCGTCGGGCCGGGGTCGGCCTGGCGTCGGCCGGCCCGGGGTTCCCGTTTGTGTCCCCCCGGCCCGGCGGAGACTACCCACGCTGGTGATGTCCCTCGGCGAGGGGGCGGGCGAGACTGGGCGGACTTCTGACGAGCGGGGCGCCGGCAGCCGAGCCGTGCCGGGCATCGAAGGGCTGGGGATGCCATGCGGAAGCTGGAAGTGGCGCTGATCGGAGCGGGGCTGATAGCGCGCCTGCACCTGGACGCCTGGCTCAGAGCGGGCGCGTCCGTCCGGGTCCACTCGGACGACGGCCGCGCCGAGGACCTGGCCCGCGAGTTCGGGGTGCGGGCCGTCGGCTCGCTGGCCGAGGCGCTGGACGGCGCCGACGCCCTGGACATCTGCACCCCCACCGGCACCCACCGCGACATCGCCCTGACCGCCATCGCCGCGGGCGTGGGCGTGGTGTGCGAGAAGCCCCTGTCGGCAGATGTCGCGGAGGCCGAGGAGATCGTCACCGCGGCGGAACGGGCCGGGGTGCCGCTGCGGCCCGCTCACGACCTGCGGTTCTCCCCGCCGTTCGCCCGCCTGCACGATCTGGTGGCGGCGGGCGGCCTCGGCGCGGTCGCGGCCGCCCGGTTCACCGTCACCGGCTACCACCCGCGCCCCTGGACCGGCCGGGTGTCCGCGCGGGCGGGCGGCATCCTCACCGACCAGATGCTGCACGGCGCCGACCTCGCCCACTGGATCTTCGGCGACGTCGTCCGCGTCCACGCCCACTACCAGGGCGACATCGCCACCCCCGCCCCGGCCGGGGCCGTCGGGGTCGGCACCGCCGTCCTCACCCACGCGAGCGGCACCCT
>DASTDN010000252.1:0-5178 GCA_035710365.1 Streptomyces sp.
TCGAACAGGCACGTCCCCGGGTACACGAGCGCCGTCTCGGGCGTCGGCATGTTCGGGCTCGGCGGCACCCACGGCAGCCCGGAGGCGTCGTAGAACTCCGAGCGCTTCCAGCCGGTCATGGTGACCGTCTCCAGCGGCACCGGCCTGGCCAGGAACTCGCCGTTGAACAGCCGGGCCAGCTCCGCGACCGTCATGCCGTGCGCCTGCGAGATGGGCTGCCGCCCGACGAACGTCGCGAACTCCTTGTGCAGGACCGGCCCGTCCGCCGACCGGCCGGTGACCGGGTTCGGCCGGTCCAGCACCACGAACCGCTTGCCGGCCAGCGCCGCCGACTCCATGCAGTCGAACAGGGTCCAGATGTACGTGTAGAAGCGCGCGCCCGCGTCCTGGATGTCGAAGACGACCGTGTCGACGCCGGACGCCGTGAAGATGTCGGCGAGCGCCTGCCCGCTCTTGAGGTACGTGTCGTACACCGGCAGGCCGGTCGCCGGGTCGTCGTAGCGGCCCTCGGAGCCGCCCGCCTGCGCGGTGCCGCGGAAGCCGTGCTCGGGTCCGAAGACCGCCACGAGGTCCACCCGCTCGTCGGCGTGCATGACGTCGACGATGTGCCGCACGTCCCGCGTGATGCCCGTCGGGTTGGTGACCACGCCGACGCGCTGCCCGTCGAGGACGGCGTACCCGCCGGCGACGAGCCGCTCGAAGCCGGTGCGCAGCGGGCGTCCGCCCTCCGGGGCCGCGTGCGCCGCGGAGGCCAGCACTCCGGGCGAGGCCGCCACCGCGGCCGTGGTGGCGAGCAGGCTCCGTCTGGACAGCTTCATCCGGTGACCTCCGTGATCGCGGCCGTCGTCGCGGCCGGTGGTGTGGCCACGCACGCTAGCGCGCGGCGGCCTCCGGCGGAACGGGAAGGCGCGAGACTGGTCTCTACCAGTGGTCTCGACCAGTGGGGGCCGCCCTCCTCCTCTTCGTGAGTCTCCCGGGGGACGCGGGGGAGCGCCCGGCGGCGCCCCTCTTCCCCGTGGCATACCGACTGGTTAGTCTGACGGCGCGGGCGGTCGCCGCCGCGCCGCGTCGCGCCGTGCGGGGCCGTGCCGGCCCACCGGCCGTGCCGGGCCGTGCCGAAGGAGACCGATGGTGGAAGCCGTGCAGAACGCGGGAGTCGTCGTCACCGGGGCGGGGGGCGGCATCGGCGCCGCGCTGGCCCGCCGGTTCGCCGCGGAGGGCGCCCGGGTCGTCGTCAACGACCTCGACGCCGGCCGGGCGAAGGCCGTCGCCGACGAGATCGGCGGCACCGCCGTCGCGGGCGACGCCTCCGCGGTCGTGGACGAGGCCCGTGCCGCGCTCGGCGGCACCGTCGACGTGTACTGCGCCAACGCCGGGGTCGCCTCGGGCGGCTCGGAGGCCGCCGACGAGAGCGTCTGGGACCTGGCCTGGGACGTCAACGTCATGGCCCACGTCCGCGCGGCCCGCGCCCTGCTCCCCGAGTGGCTGGAGCGCGGCAGCGGCCGCTTCGTCTCCACCGTCTCCGCCGCGGGCCTGCTCACGATGATCGGAGCCGCCCCCTACAGCGTCACCAAGCACGGCGCGTACGCCTTCGCCGAATGGCTGTCGCTGACGTACCGGCACCGCGGCCTGAAGGTGCACGCCATCTGCCCGCAGGGGGTGCGCACCGACATGCTCGCCGCCTCCGGCACCGCGGGCGACGTCGTCCTCAGGCCCACCGCGATCGACCCCGAGGACGTGGCGGACGCCCTGTTCCAGGGCATCGAGGAGGACCGCTTCCTGATCCTGCCGCACCCCGAGGTCGCCGAGTACTACCAGGCACGCGCCGCCGAACCGGACCGCTGGATCGCCGGCATGAACCGCCTCCAGCGGCAGTGGGAGGCCGTCCGGTGACGGCCTCCCCCCACCGGCACGGACCTGCGCACCGGCGGCCGGGGCGGGGAACGTCACGGCGTACGACGGCCTCCGCCGCCGCCCCCGACGACCGCACGGCCACAGCGGGGAGAGACCGGCCGCGTGCCCATGCCCGCGCCGGGCGGAGATCCTGGCCGGTGCGCCGAGGACGGCGAGTGGGAAGATCCTCCGTCGGGAACCGCGTTCCCGCGCGCACGGCAACCGACAGCGACACGGAAGGCAGGTGGCGGCAGTGCCCAGGACGACGGACGGAGACGGCACTCCGGTGCCCCAGCGGCTCCTGGCCGCCGCCACCCGGCTCTTCGCCGAGCGGGGATACGACCGCACCTCGGTGCAGGAGATCGTCGAAGCGGCGGGCGTCACCAAAGGGGCGCTCTACCACTACTTCGGCTCCAAGGACGACCTCCTGCACGAGGTGTACGCGCGCGTGCTGCGCGTCCAGCAGGAGCGGCTCGACGCCGTCGCGGACTCCGACGCGCCGGTGGAGCAGCGCGTGAGGGACGCCGCCGCCGACGTCGTCGTCACCACCATCGAGAACCTCGACGACGCGTCCATCTTCTTCCGCTCGATGCACCACCTGAGCCCCGAGAAGAACAGACAGGTGCGCGCCGAACGCCGGCGCTACCACGAACGCTTCCGCGCGCTCGTCGAGGAGGGCCAGAGAGCCGGCGTCTTCTCCGAGGCGACCCCGGCCGACCTCGTGGTCGACTACCACTTCGGCTCGGTCCACCACCTGTCGACCTGGTACCGCCCCGACGGGCCGCTCGGCCCGCGTGAGGTCGCCGACCACCTCGCCGACCTCCTGCTGCGCGCGCTGCGCCCCTGACGGACGGCCGCGGGGAGGGCGGCGGCCCCGCGGCTCGCCCTCCCCGTGTCGTCACGCGTACGCGCGCAGCTCCCGCCGCGCCAGCGACCGCTGGTGCACCTCGTCCGGGCCGTCCGCCAGCATCAGCGTCCGGGCGCCCGCGTACAGCTCGGCCAGCGGGAAGTCCTGGCCGACGCCGCCCGCGCCGTGCAACTGGATCGCCCGGTCGAGGATGCCGGCCACGGCCCGCGGCGTCGCGATCTTGATGGCCTGGATCTCGGTGTGCGCGCCCCGGTTGCCCACCGTGTCCATCAGCCAGGCCGTCTTCAGCACCAGCAGCCTGAGCTGCTCCACCGTCACCCGCGCGTCCGCGATCCAGTTCTGCACCACGCCCTGGTCCGCCAGCGGCCTGCCGAACGCCTCGCGGGACACCGCCCGGCGGCACATCAGCTCGATCGCCCGCTCCGCCATGCCGATCAGCCGCATGCAGTGGTGGATGCGGCCGGGCCCGAGGCGGGCCTGCGCGATGGCGAAGCCGCCGCCCTCCTCGCCGATCAGGTGCGACACCGGCACACGCGCGTGGTCGAAGACCACCTCGGCGTGCCCGCCGTGCCAGTGGTCCTCGTAGCCGAAGACCTGCATGGCGCGCCGGACGGTGACGCCCGGGGTGTCGCGCGGGACCAGCACCATGGACTGCTGACGGCGGATGTCCGGCCCGTCCGGGTCGGTCTTGCCCATCACGATGAAGATCCTGCAGTCGGGGTTCATCGCGCCGGAGATGTACCACTTGCGGCCCGTGACGACGTACTCGCCGCCGTCCCGCTCGATGCGCGTGGTGATGTTGGTGGCGTCCGAGGAGGCCACCTCCGGCTCCGTCATCGCGAACGCCGAGCGGATCTCGCCCGCCAGCAGCGGCCGGAGCCACCGCTTCTTCTGCGCCTCGTCGCCGAACTGGGCCAGCACCTCCATGTTCCCGGTGTCGGGCGCGGCGCAGTTCGTCGCGGTGGGCGCGAGCTGCGGGGAGCGGCCGGTGATCTCGGCGAGCGGCGCGTACTGGAGGTTCGTCAGCCCCGCGCCGTACTCGGCGTCCGGCAGGAACAGGTTCCACAGGCCCTGCCGCTTCGCCTCCGCCTTCAGCTCTCCGACCACCGCCGGGGTGTCCCACGGCGAGGCGAGCCGGGCCCGCTGCTCTTGGGCGACGGCCTCGGCGGGGTGGACGTGCTCCGCCATGAAGGCGAGCAGCCTGGCGCGCAGTTCCTCGGTGCGCGCGTCGAACGCGAAGTCCATGCCGGTCAGCCTTCCTGAAGAGTGGTCAGTCCGTGCTCGATGAAGACCGGCACCAGCTCGCCGATGCGGTCGAAGCCCCGGCCGACGGTCCGGCCGAGCGTGTACCGGTAGTGGATGCCCTCCAGGATCACGGCGAGCTTGAACCACGCGAACGCCGTGTACCAGGAGACGGCGGACACGTCGCGGCCCGACCGGGCGGCGTACCGCTCGATCAGCTCGGCCGGCCCCGGGTGCCCCGGCGCCCCGGAGGTGGTCGACACGGGGGAGTGCGGCACGTCGAGGGGGCTGCTGTACATCACCAGCAGCCCCAGGTCGGTCAGCGGATCGCCGAGGGTCGACATCTCCCAGTCGAGGATCGCCCGGATACGGTCGTCCTCGCCGATCAGGACGTTGTCGAGCCGGTAGTCGCCGTGTACGACCGTCGCGGCGGGCGAGCCGGGCAGCTCCCGGCCGAGCGCCGAGTGCAGCTCGTCGATGCCGGGCAGATCGCGGTTGCGGGAGGCGTCCAACTGCTTGCCCCAGCGCCGCAACTGACGGTCGAGGAACCCCTCCGGCCGCCCGAAGTCGCCGAGCCCGACCGCGGCCGGGTCCACCGCGTGCAGCTCCACGAGCGTGTCCACCAGCGCCAGCACCGCGCCCCGGGTGCGCTCCGGACCCAGCGGGACGAGCTGCTCGGCCGTGCGGAACGGCGTGCCCTCGACGAACTCCATGACGTAGAAGGGCGCCCCGAGCGCCTCCTCGTCCTCGCACAGCAGCACCGGGCGCGGCACCGGCACGTCCGTCGGGTGCAGGGCGCTGATCACGCGGTGCTCGCGCTTCATGTCGTGCGCGGTGGCCAGCACATGGCCGAGCGGCGGCCGCCGTACGACCCACCGGCCGGTGCCGTCCGTGACCGCGTACGTCAGGTTGGAACGGCCCCCCTCGATCAGCCGGCCGGACAACGGGCCCGCCACCAGGCCGGGGCGCTCACGGTCGAGCAGGGCGCGCAGCCGGCCGAGGTCGAGTCCGGGCGGGTGGTCGGGGCTCATCGTCGCTCCTACGGGAGATTGCGTCAGGACACGATCCATGATGCCGACCGGTCGGTATGCCGTCCAGTGGGGCGGCCCACGTGATCCAGGCCACGATAGGCCGACACGTCCCGGCCAGGGAGAGGGCCGTACGACCCGGGCCCG
>DASTDN010000253.1:0-8659 GCA_035710365.1 Streptomyces sp.
TCGAGCCCTTCGTTGAAGAGGTCGACTGAGAAGATCACCTGCAAGGCTCCTGACTTCAGGTCGCTGAGCGCCTGTTGTCGCTGGTCATCAGGTGTCTCGCCTGATAGCGCGACGGCTCGGAACCCGGCCTCACGGAAAGAATCTGCCATGAAGTGCGCGTGTGCAACCGAAACGCAGAATCCAAGCGCCCGCATGCGAGCTGGGTCGGATACCTTTTCCTCAACGGTCCTCACTACCAAGGCGGCTCGGATCTTGTTTCCCGTGAGGACGTTGCTTAGTGAGTCTTTGTCGTAGGATCCGCGCTTCCACTCGACATTGCGCAGGTCTGTATTATCGCTGATTCCGAAGTAGTGGAACGGGCTGAGAAGTTCGTTCTCCAAGGCTTCCCATAGGCGCATTTCTGCGGTGATGTGACCCTCGAAGTATTCATTCTGGATGCTCTTGCCGTCCCCCCTTTCGGGCGTCGCGGTTAGTCCGAGTAGCTCTATCGGCTTGAAGTGCTTTACGATTCTTTCATATGTCTCTGATGTTCCATGGTGAAACTCGTCTATCACGATGACATCGAAATGATCGGGTGCGAGTCGGCTGAGTCCTCGCGCGTTGAGAGATTGAACACTAGCGAATACGTGCGTCCATCGCTCGGGAATTTCTCCGCTATGTAGTGACTCCCCGAATTTCGAGTCACCCAAGACGTCTCGATAGGTGCGCAAGGACTGCCGCAATATCTCCCTGCGGTGAGCGACGAAAAGAAGTCGCAGATCTCGGCCGCGTTTGTGTACCAGACGTTTATAATCCAGTGCGGCCATGACGGTCTTCCCTGTCCCGGTGGCCGCTACCAAAAGATTTTCGTGACGGTTGTGAATCTCCCGCGCTACGTCAAGCCGCTCCAGCATGTCTCGCTGATGCGGGTATGGTCGCACCTCAGGTCCAGAGAGCGTGATGGGGCGGTCATTGGGGGTTGTTGAAAACATGCTGCCAGCCGCATCCAGTGCCTCCTGGAGGCGACTCCCGTCCACGTCTGGATCGTAGGTCTCGAAGGAAGGGCTGCTCCAATACGTCTCGAAGGTCGCATCAAATTTCCGCAGCACGTCAGGCGTTGCCACGGAAGAGAGGCGGACGTTCCACTCCAAGCCGTCGAGCAGCGCCGCCTTCGATAAATTGGAACTGCCCACGTATGCCGTGTCGTAGCCGCTGTTCCTGCGGAACAGCCAAGCCTTGGCATGCAAGCGGGTTGAGTGCGTTTCGTAATTGACCTTCACTTCGGCGCCGAAATCCCGAACTAGCCGATCCAGCGCGCGACGCTCCGTGGCGCCCATGTAAGTCGTCGTGAGGACACGTATCGGAACGTTTCGGTCAAGGGCGGCTCGCAGAGACCGCTCGATGACACGCAGTCCGTGCCACTTCACGAAGGCGCAAAGTAGGTCGACGCGATCGGCGGTCGTGAGCTCGGTCCGTAGCTCAAAACCGAGGCTTGAGTCCTCAGAGGAGTTGGTAATCAGCGCCGTATCTGAGAGAGGGATGCCAGGACGCACAGCGAAGACACCCGGCGCCTCTTGTCGTGTGAGCGCGAGAAGTTGGCGCGGACCGTCAGCGACGAGGTCGACCCATTCTCGCGCTCCCTCAAGCGTGCCGATCGACTCCAGGATGTGGTTCGCCGCGAGTACGCGATCTTCTGCCGGGAGATTTTTCAGGACCCGACGCACCGTGCGTGACACATGGCGAGCGAGGACGTGGGGCAGCGACTCAGGCGCCACGACCTCGCTGACCGGGTGCCAACCGCGTGTGGAGAGCTCTTGGAGCTGTTGCTCAATGCGGAGCGTGATGAGTTGCTCGTACAGTCCGGCAGCGGGCTCATCCAGCTCTACCAACTCAGACACACGGGCCCCTTCGACCGTTCGGACAACTGCGCTCCTGTTTAGCAGAGGCTGCTGACACATGATCAGCTAGTCATCCGATGGGCCCGCGACAACGTGAGGATGCGCCCGGCGTGGTCGCTGTCTAGAACACGCCGCCGCCCCGCCTCACCCCCCGTGACACTCCCCATACCCCCGCCCCGAGCCGCACCAGCAAGGCGCTGCGGGCAGTGGGGGCCACGGCATCGCGCGGCCCCGGGCCGCCAGGGTTGTGGCGTACTGGGGGAGGAGGGCCGTGTCCGTGGGGGACGTGGATTCCGAGGCGGCGAAGGCCTCGTAGGAGGGGACCGTGCCGGTGACGATGCCGAGGTTGGGGGTGCCGGAGGCGGACAGTTCGCGCAGGGCGCGTTCCGTGGCTGCCAGGTGGGACTCGTGGGAGGGGTATTCCGACGCGAGGGGCGGGTACGCCTCCAGCAGTTCCGCCAGTTCGGCCGCCGGCCAGTGCAGGACCGCCACCGGGAACGGGCGGGACAGGGCCTCGCGGTAGGCGCCCAGTTCGGCGCGCAGGCGGGAGATCTCCGCCTCCAGTTCCGCCGGGTTGTCCGAGCCCAGGGACCACACGCGCTTCGGGTCGTGCAGTTCGTCCAGGGACACCGGGAGGGTGTGGAGGGTGTCGGCGAGCGCGTCCCACTCGTCGTGGGGCACGCCCAGCATGCGGCGGACGCGGTGGCGGCCGAAGAGGAGGGCGTGCGTGGGCCGCGGGGGTTCCGCGGTGCCCGCCCAGTGCTGCCTCGCGCCCTGCGTGAACGCCTCGTGCGCCGCCTCCAGTTCGTCGTGCGACTCCAGGGCCTGCGCGACGACCAGCCAGGTCGCCGGGTCCTTCGGGGACGACGCCCGGACGCCCTCGATGATGGCCCTGGCCTCCGCCTCGTGGCCGTACTCCCACAGGTTCGACGCCTTCAGCGCCCGTACCAGAACCGGGTCGTCCAGGGTGCCCGGCGACGACAGCAGGCGGTCGTAGAGCGCGGTCGCCGCCGGGCGGTCGCCGGCCAGCTCCCAGTGGGCCGCGGCCCGCAGCAGCAGGGCCTCGGCGTCCTCCGGGTACAGGCCGGCGGTCCGCTCCAGGCGGGCCGCTTCGGCGGGGTGGTCGACGTTCTCGGCGGGCGTGTCGGGGCGCATGGCACACACGGTACTGCCGCCCGGTGACATACGGGAGGAATCCGCAGGCCGCACACCCTGCGACACCGGCTCGACGGGGCACCTCCACCCCGCGGCCACCGGGTCGCCACCGGTCTCGTGCGCTGTGGCGCGTCGGCCGTCGTGCGTCACGGCCCCGCCCCGGGCGGCGGACGATCGTCCCGTCCGGCCCGGTCACGTCCTGTGGAGGAAGAGGAACCGTTCCAGTGCCGCCACCACGAGGCGGTGGTCCTCCAACTGGGGCAGGCCCGACACCGTCACCGCGCCGATCACGCCCACGTTCTCGACCGTGATCGGGAAGGAGCCGCCGTGGGCCGCGTACCGGCCGGGGTCGAGACGCGAGGACTCCTCGAACGTCGTGCCCTTGGCCCTGAACCGTGCCCCCACCAGGTACGACGCGCTGCCGTAACGCTCCACCACGCGGCGTTTGCGGGCGATCCACGCGTCGTTGTCCGGGGTGGAGCCGGTCAGGGCGGCGTGGAAGAGCTGCCGGCCGGCGCGGTGGATGTCGACGGCCACCGGGGCCTGCCGCTCCCGGGCCATCTCCACCAGCATCGAGCCGAGCTTCCAGGCGTCGTCGCAGGTGAACTGCCGGAAGACGAGGCGGCGTTCCTGGGACTCCAGCTCCTCCACGGTCGGCGGGAGCTCGGAGCGGGGCGTGCGGTCGGGGGTCACAGCGTCACCACCGTCCGTTCGTCGGCCGAGCGTCGGGCCGCCTCCAGGACGTCCAGCGCCGCCGCCGCCTCGCGGGCGGTCACCGGACCCGGGCCGCCGTCGCGCAGGGCGCGCGCCACGGCCGCGTAGAAGGCGGGGTAGTCGCCCGGAAGGGTGGGTACGGGCTGTCCGCCGCCGGTCGGCGGGGACTCGCCGGCGCCCACGCGGCCCCACAGCGACTCGGGCTCGGCCCCCCAGACCTCCTCCCCTCCCCGCCCCGGGCGCAGGCCCTCCCGCAGGGCCGCCTCCTGTGGGTCGAGGCCGTACTTGACGTAGCCCGCCCGGGAGCCGAGTACCCGGAAGCGAGGGCCGAGTTGGGCGGTCGTCGCCGAGACGTGCAGGTGGGAGCGGACGCCCGACGCGTGCGTCAGCGCGAGGAACGTGTCGTCGTCCGTCTCCGCGCCTGCCCGGCGGACCACCGTCTCCGCGTACACCGAGGTCACCGGGCCGAAGAGGACGAGGGCCTGGTCGACGACGTGACTGCCGAGGTCATAGAGCAGGCCGCCGATCTCCGCCGGGTCGCCGGACTCCCGCCAGCCGCCCTTCAGCCGCGGGCGCCACCGCTCGAACCGCGACTCGAACCGCCACACGTCGCCCAGCGCGCCGTCGGCGAGCAGGTGACGCAGGGTCAGAAAATCGTTGTCCCAGCGGCGGTTCTGGAAGACGGACAGGAGCAGGCCGCGCTCCTCGGCGAGGTCGGCCAGCCCCCGGGCCTCGGCGGCCGTGCCCGCGACCGGCTTGTCCACGACGACCGGCAGACCGGACTCCAGGGCGGTGGTCGCGAGCGGTACGTGGGTCTTGTTCGGGGACGCCACGACGATCAGGTCCAGCTCCTCGGCGCGGGCGAACACCTCGTCGGGTGAGGCGGCGAGGCGCACGTCCGGGTGCTCGGCGCGTGCCTGCCGCTGCCGCTCGGGGTTCGAGGTGACCACCGTGTCCAGGGCCAGGCCCTCGGTGGCGGCGATCAGCGGGGCGTGGAACACCGAACCCGCGAGGCCGTATCCGACGAGCCCGACGCGCAGCGGGCCGGCGGGCGCGGGGCCGCTGCGCGTCGGGGGTGTGGCCCCGGGCGTGCCGGGGGGATTCGCAGTCATGGAAACCACTTTCGCAACGGTGTTGCCAAAGTGCAAGCAGAGGCGACAATGGGCGCTGTGAACCCGACGAACGGCAGCGTCGACCTGCTCGCCCCCCGCAGCCACAACACCACGCTGGTCCTGGACCTGCTGCGTGCGGCGGGCGCCGAGGGACTCAGCCGCCTGGAACTGGCCGAGCGGACCGGGCTCACCCCGCAGGCCGTCAGCAAGATCACGGCACGGCTGAGGGACGAGGGGCTCGTGGCGCGGGCCGGGCAGCGGGAGTCCACGGGCGGCAAGCCGAGGACGGTCCTGCGCCTGGTGCCCGGGGCCGGGCACGCGGTGGGGGCGCATCTCGACCGGGACGGGGTGCGGACCGTACTGGTGGACCTCGACGGCACGGTGGTCGCGGAGCGGCGGCGCGCCCTGGAGCCGGGGGGCGGGGCCGAGGCCGTGCGGGAGGTCGTGGAGGTGGTGGCGCGCGAGGCCGAGGGGCTCACCGGCGTGCGCGGCGGCCGGGGGGAGGGCGGCCGGGTCGCGGTGCTCGGGCTCGGGATCGCGCTGCCCGGCCCGCTCGACCACGCGCGGGGGGTGCTGCGGCGGGTCACCGGGTTCCCCGGGTGGGACGGCTTCCCGCTGCGGGACGCGCTGGCGCGGCGGCTGGGCGTCCCGGTCGTCGTGGACAAGGACACCAACGCCGCCGCGCTGGGCCTCGCGGCCGGGGGAGCGGGCGGGGACGGGTCGTCCTTCGCGTACCTCCACCTCGGTACGGGGCTCGGGGCCTCGCTGGTGATCGGCGGGGCCCTGCACCGGGGCGCGCGGACCGGGGCCGGGGAGTTCGGGCACCAGGTCGTGCAGTTGGACGGGCCGCGCTGCGGGTGCGGCGACCGGGGGTGCATCGAGGCGCTGTGCCTGGCCGCCGTGGCGCGGGGCGAGACGCGAGAGGCGGCGCGTGTCCTCGGCACCGGGGCCGCGAACCTGGTGGGCCTCCTCGACATCGACCTCGTCCTGCTCGGCGGGCGGACGGTGGCGGCGGCGCCGGAGGAGTTCGTGCGGGGGGTGGCGGCGGTGCTGGAGGCACGGGCGCGGCGCGAGGGGCGGGCGGGCGGCGCGGTACCGGTGCGGCTCGCCTCCGGCGAGAGGGCCCGCAACGAGACGGCGGCCTCCGCCGAGGCAGTCCGCGACGAGACGGCCCGCAGCCAGGCCTCGGGCGAGGCGGCTTCCGGCGTGTGGGCCTCCGGCGAGGCGTCCCGCGAGTGCGGGGAGCGGGGGATCGCGGAGGGGGCGGCGCAGTTGGTGCTGGCGCCCGTGTTCGGCCGGGAGACGTGACGGGGCGCGGGGGCGCCTGCCCTCCCGTGGGAACGAGCGCGTCCGTCAACCGGCGAACACCTCCCTCCGCCACGCCCTTTCCGCCACGTCCTCTCCGCCGCGCCCCCTTTGCCGCTTGCCGCGTCCCCCCTGCAGTGTCCGCTGCGCCGCGTCCGCTGAACGAGCGGACCTCGCGCCCGCCTCCGGAGCGGTTCCGCCCGAGGCCTCCGGGTGCCCGTCAGACTCGCATGATCATGCGACTGTCGACGTTCCCGCTCCTCTGCCTCCTCGCCGCAGCCGCCCTCGCCCCGGCGGCGGCCGCGGCCCACGCCGTGCCGCACGCGCCCCTGCCCTGTGCCGCCGACGGCCGGGCCTTCCCGCTCACGACCCGTGTCCACGGCGGCCCCGCCTCCTACGAGGCCGGCGGCGGTCCCGGCACCTGGTTCCTGGACCTGACGAACGTCACCGACCGCACCTGCGCGGACGTCCACCCCGTCGTCGTCCTCGTCGACCGGAAGCGTGCCCTGCGCGCCGCGCAGCCGCGGCTGGAGTTCTACGCCGGGGGCCGGCCGCACCCCGTACGGTTCGTGGCGACCGACCGGGACGAACTCGTCGGGGCCTTCGACGCGGGGGTCCCCGGGCTCACCATCGGCCCGCGTCAGACCCGCACCGTCAAGGTGCGGCTGTCGGTCGCCCCGGGCACCGTGGCCGACGAGGTCACCGCCACCGCCGCCGTGGTGCAGCGCAGGGACGACGACGGCGACTGGATCGGGCAGTCCAACACGTACCGGTTCCGGATCACGGACGCCGGTACGGGAGAGGACCGGGTCCGCCCCGGCCGAACCGAACCCGGGGGCGAACCGGAGCCGGGGACCCGCACCCCCGGCCTCCCGCCGCGCGACGGCGAGTCCGCCGCGCCGACCGCCCCCGGCACCCTCCCGCCGGGCCGTCCGTCGCTCACCGACCAGTTGGCCCGCACCGGCATCTACCGGGCCCGTACGACGCTGGCGGTCGCCGCCCTGCTCGTCGCCCTCGGCTGCACCCTCGTACACGTCCGTGGACGGCTCTGACGCACGGACCCACCGGACCGGGCCCGGCGGAAGCGGGACGACCGATCCGCACCCCGGCGGAATCGGGACCACCGATCCGCCCCCCCCCGGCGGAATCGGGACCACCGATCCGCCCCCCGGCAGAAGCGGGACCGCCGAACCGCACCCCGGCGGAAGCGGGACGACTGATCCGCACCCCGGCGGAATCGCGGCCACCGATCCGCACCCCGGCAGAAGCGGGACCACCAAACCGCCCCCGGCGGAAACGGGACCGCCGAACCGCCCCCCGGCGGAAACGGAACCCCCGGACCGGGACGCGGCCGTTCCGGCGGACCGGTGGGGGCCCGTCCGGCACGCGCCTGATTAGGCTGGGCGCCGAAGCGCCGGTACGCCGCGGTTCCGGCGCCCGCCCTGCCCAGACGACGTACGCCCGCCCGCACGGCACTCATCCGTACCCCGCGGACGCGTACGCCCGCACGCCAGGAGTCCGGAACACATGGCAGAACGCAAGCCCATTCACTCGTGGCTCACCGACATGGACGGGGTGCTCATCCACGAGGGTGAGCCGATCCCCGGCGCCGACGCCTTCGTCAAGAAGCTCAAGGACACCGGACGGCCCTTCCTGGTCCTCACCAACAACTCCATCTACACGCCCCGCGACCTGCACGCCCGGCTGCGGCGCATGGGCCTGGACGTGCCGATCGAGAACATCTGGACGTCGGCGCTGGCCACCGCCCAGTTCTTGGACGACCAGCGGCCCGGAGGCTCGGCGTACGTCATCGGCGAGGCCGGCCTCACCACGGCCCTGCACGACATCGGCTACATCCTCACCGACCACGAGCCCGATTACGTGGTCCTCGGCGAGACCCGGACGTACTCCTTCGAGGCCATGACGAAGGCCGTCCGCCTCATCAACGACGGCGCCCGGTTCATCTGCACGAACCCCGACGAGACCGGCCCCTCCACCGAGGGCCCGCTCCCGGCGACCGGCGCGGTGGCCGCCCTCATCACCAAGGCGACCGGACGCCGGCCGTACTTCGCGGGCAAGCCCAACCCGCTGATGATGCGCACCGGCCTCAACACCCTCGGCGCGCACTCCGAGACCAGCGCGATGATCGGCGACCGGATGGACACCGACGTGCTGGCGGGCATGGAGGCCGGGATGCAGACGTTCCTGGTGCTGACCGGGCTGACCCGGCCCGAGCAGGTCGACGCGTTCCCCTACCGGCCCTCGCAGGTCGTGGACTCGATCGCGGACCTCGTCGACCGCGTCTGAGCACCCGCCCCAAAGAAACCTGAACACCCGCCCCAAAGAAACCCGAGCACCCGCCCCGCCGAAAGGGGCGAAACCCGTCCCCCGGGTGAACCACCCGCACGGAGCAGCCCCGGCCCCCGCCGGGATGCGGGGCCGGGGCCCCCGCAGGAGCCTCCAGATGTTGGGAGGTGCACCATGAGTTCTCTTCGA
>DASTDN010000254.1:0-2869 GCA_035710365.1 Streptomyces sp.
CGGTAGACCAGCATGACCTCCCAGGTGCCGTCGTCACGGCGCCAGGAGTCCCACTGCACGGTGTCCTTCTCGACGCCGCGCAGCAGCAGACGCTCCTGGACGGCCTCACCCAGCGGCGGGCCGGAGTTCTCGCCGGGGCGGCGGACGGGGGTCTTGCGGGCCCGCTCCGCCATGAAGGCGCGCTCCGCGAGAACGGGACCCTCGAAGCGGCGTACGCGGTCCACGGGGATGCCGGCCATTTGCGCGACTTCTTCCGCTGTCGCGCCGGCTCGTATACGCGCCTGGATGTCGCGGGGGCGGAGATGGCTCTCCACCTCGATCTCGATCTGGCCGAGGCGGGGGCGGTCGCCGCGCACGGCGGCGCGCAGGCGTTCATCAATCGGAAGCGTGTACTCCGTTGAGTCCGCAGCCTTCAGCACCAGCCGTGTGCCGTCATTCGAGACGGCCACGACACGCAGTTCGGGCATGGGGACCTCCCGGGTGGTGCCTGCCGACGTCACGTGCGTCGCTGCTTCCGCTAGTCGAGTGTGGCCTGCCCGGGTGCAGCCTGCCACAACCTTGCCGAGTTGCCCGGCGTGTCGGGCGCTGGCCCTGGAACGCCGTTATGGCACGGTAACCTATTCGCAACGCTAAGTGACCAAAACTGTCACCCTGTGCAACTAGCCCCCTCCCGGCGGTCCATGAGGCCCGTGCACCCTACGGGAGACCGGACCCAGGGCTCGCAACAGTACTCCATTTGGGCCACGTGCGTGGATTGGCACGCCGCCGGACTTCTGGCAAGGGGCGGGACTTGGCCGCCCGCCCCGCGGAGTCGTGGATCTTGGGCGCCGCGTGCCCCACGCACCGCCGTCACGCCCCGGACGGCGCGGGCGCGTCGGCGTCGCCGCAGGTCAGGAGCCGAGGACCCGGCGCAGGTAGTCGTTCTGGAACAGCCGTTGCGGATCGAGGCGGTCCCGCAGCCGTGTGAACTCGCCGAAGCGCGGGTACAGGCGTGCGAGGTGCTCGGCGTCCCGGGTGTGCACCTTGCCCCAGTGCGGGCGTCCCTCGTGCGCGGTGAAGATCCGCTCGGCGGCGGTGAAGTACGCGTGGTAGGGCGTCCCCCTGAACATGTGCACCGCCACGTACGCGCTGTCGCGGCCCGACGCGGTGGACAGCGGGATGTCGTCGGCGGGGGCGGTGCGCACCTCCACGGGGAAGCTGACGCGCAGGTCGGAGCGGTCGAGAGCGGTCTTCAGCTCGCGCAGTACCCCGGTCACCGCCGCGCGCGGGACGGCGTACTCCATCTCCACGAAGCGGACCCGGCGCGGCGAGGTGAAGACCTTGTGGGGGATGTCGGTGTAGGTGCGGGCCGACCAGGCGCGGCTCGCGGCCTTCGCTATCGCGGGCACGGTGGCCGGAAACGTTCGGCCCACGAGGTTGGCGGCCTGCCAGACGCCGTTGGAGAGGAACTCCTCCTCGACGAAGGCCGCCACGCGGCCGACGGGCCGCTCGGGTCCCGCGCTGCGGTTGTTGCGCTTGGTGTGGCAGCGCCGGGTGTGCGGAAACCAGTAGAACTCGAAGTGCTCGTTCTCCGTCCACAGTTGATCGAAGTCGGCCAGGACCCTGTCGAAGGGCATCGGTTCCTCGCGGGCCGTGAGCAGGAAGACCGGCTCCACCCTCAACGTGATCGCGCTGACGACGCCCAGCGCGCCGAGGCCGATACGGGCCGCAGCGAAAACCTCCGGGTTCTCCCGCGCGGAGCAGGCCAGGACCGAGCCGTCGGCCGTGACCAGCTCCAGCGCCGTGATCTGCGCGGCGATCGACGCGGCGTCGCGGCCGGTGCCGTGCGTGCCGGTGCTGACGGCACCCGCGACCGTCTGCTCCTGGATGTCGCCCATGTTGGTCAGCGACAGGCCCTCGCGCGCCAGCGCCAGGTTGAGACGCCTGAGCGGGGTGCCGGCCTCGACCGTGACCGTCATGGCGTCCCGGTCGATGGTGCGTATGCCCGTCAACAGGTCGGGGCGTATCAACAGACCGTCGGTGGCGGCGACGGACGTGAAGGAATGGCCCATCCCGACGGCCTTCACCCGCAGCCCGTCCTCCGCGGCCCGCCGCACCGCCTCGGCCAGTTCGCCGACCGACGCGGGAGCGGCCTCCCGCGCGGGACGGGCCGAGACGTTGCCGCCCCAGTTACGCCATGTGCCGTTCTTCCCGCTCACTGTGCTGCCCAACAGAGCCTCCCCGACCCGGAACCGGCCGCTTGAGCCGGCGGTACCCGACGAACCCGACAACGGCCGCGACGGCCCCGGCCGTTGTCGGGACCCCGTACCCGGCACGCGCCCCGGCCGCGTCGGTCACCCAGCCGCCCACGGAGGAGCCGGCCGCGACCCCGACCGCGAGCCCGGTACTCACCCAGGTCATGCCCTCGGTGAGCCGCGCGCGTGGCACGTGCTCCTCGATGAGGGACATCGTCGTGATCATCGTGGGAGCGACGGACAGACCCGCAACGAACAGCGCCACGGCCAGGAACGGCAGGTTCCCGACCAGTAGGAGGGGGATCATACTCACGGCCATCAGGCACACGCCCAGCAGCCACCGGCGCTCGGGCGCCCCCGCGAACCGCATCAGGCCGAACACCACACCCGCCGCGCAGGAGCCCACCGCGTGCAGCGCGAGGACGACACTCGCCGCGCCCTTGTGTCCCCGCTCCTCGGCGAAGGCCACCGTCACCACGTCGATCCCGCCGAAGACAGCGCCGGTCGCCACGAACGTGCCGACCAGTACCTGCAGGCCGGGCGCCCGCAGGGCCGTACCGCCGCCCCCGGACGCGCGCGGGTGCGGCTCCGGCTCCGTGGCGCGCTGCGCCGTCAGCCAGAAGACCCCGGTCCCG
>DASTDN010000255.1:0-6402 GCA_035710365.1 Streptomyces sp.
CGCCTCGGCGGTGCGCAGCGCGTCCTCCGCCTCCTCCCAGCCCTGCTCGGTGTACAGGCACCGTTCCACCAGCAGCGCGGCACGCTGCAGGGACGCCTCGGCGGTGTCCGGTGTCAGCAGGGCGGCGGCGTCGGCCCAGCACGCGCGTGAGCGCAGCCGCCATACCGCGGTCTGGAGTGGATCGTCACCAGCGGTCGTTCCGTTACCAGACATGGCGGTATGCGCCACGTTGCCCTCCCCGGCACGCCATCGAGCTGTGAGTGGTGGCGGAATCTCAGCACGAATATCGGTGCCCGGCCAAGAGGACGGGTGAAACTTTTCACAAAGTTGTGGGACGGGGCCGGGCCCCCGGTCGTGTTCCTGCCGATTTCAGAGGTTGTCAGCTCATGCGCAGAGCGAGGAAGAAGTCGAGCTTGTCCTCCAGGCGCGCCAGGTCACGGCCCGTCAACTGTTCGATGCGGCCCACCCGGTAGCGCAGGGTGTTGACATGCAGATGCAGCCGGGCCGCGCAGCGCGTCCAGGAGCCGTCGCAGGCGAGGAACGCCTCCAGGGTCGGGACGAGTTCCGCGCGGTGCCGGTGGTCGTACTCCCGCAGCGGGTCCAGCAGCCGGGCGGTGAAGGCCCGGCGCACGTCGTCGGGGACGAACGGCAGCAGCAGGACGTGGGAGGCGAGTTCCTGGTGGCCGGCGGCGCAGACCAGGCCCGGCCGGGCCGCGGCGACGCGCCGGGCGTGCCGGGCCTCCTCCAGGGCACCGCGCAGGCCCTCCGCCGAGTGCACCGCCGCGCTGACGCCCAGCGTGACGCGGCCGTCCTCGCCGAGACCGGCGGAGAGCGGGTCCCGTACGGCCCGCAGCAGGGCGTCGGCGACGATGCCGCTCTCCGAGCCGTCGTGCTCGGCGGAGACGGCCGGCAGGGGGACGAGGGCCACGGCCTCCTCGCCCGCGCGGGCGACGGCGACGCGGTCGGAGGGCTCCGGCCCGGTGGACAGCGGGTCGACGAGGATCTCCTCCAGCAGCGTCTGGGCGGCCCGCCCGGCGACCGCGTCGTCGCCCCCGCGCCAGTCGACGCGGGCCACCACGACCTGCCAGTGCGGGGCCGCGCCGAGGCCCGGCAGCAGGACCGGCGCGGCGACCCGGAGGCGGGCCGCGATCTCGGCCGGGGCGGCGCCCGCCTGCACCAGTTCGAGGACCTCCTGGGCGAGGCGGCGGCGCACGGTGCGGGCCGCGTCACGGCGGTCCCGCTCGACCGCGATCAACTGTGTGACTCCGTGCACAAGGTCCAGGCGCTCCTCGGGCCAGTCGCCCGCGTCGGCCTCCACGGCGAGCAGCCAGTCGGACAGCACGCTCTCGCGGACGTCCTCGTCGGGCCCCGGGCCGCGGCCCGCCGTGCCGACCGGGAACAGCGAGTACGTGGCGCCCCCCAGCAGCACCCGGTGCGGGGCGCGGCGGCCCGCGCGGGTCGCCGACAGGTGCTCGGCGGCGAGCCCGGCGCACACCTCGGGGGGCAGCGCGGGACCCGCCGGCTTGGGGCCGGCGACGAGCCGTCCGGCGGGGGAGAGCACCCAGGCCCGCAGGTCGAGGTCGGAGCGCAGCAGGTCCAGGACCACGTCGGGGCCGCCGCCCGCCGGGCCCGACGTCATCATCCGCCGGTGCCGGTCCACGACCGCCGCGAGGTCCCCGGCGCGCTCCCCGGACACCTGCCGCACCACGTGCTCGGTGATCGTCGCGAACGCGACGGACTCGTGCACCGCGAACAGCGGCAGGCGGTGGCGCGCGCAGGCCGCGATCAGGTCGTCCGGCACGTCGCCCAGCTCCGCCTCGCCCGCAGCGAGCGCCGTCACCCCCGCTTGCACCAGGAGCCGTACGAAGGGCTCGGAGTCGGCCGCGTCGCGGCGCCAGGCCAGGCCCGTGAGGACCAGTTCCCCGCCCGACAGGTAGCGGCTGGGGTCGCGCAGGTCGGTGGTCATCACGCCGCGCACGGTGCGGTCCAGCTCGTCCGCGCCGCCGAGCAGTCTCAGGCCCAGCGCGTCGGTGTCCAGCAGTGCGCGCAGCCGCATTCTCGTCGCCGCCGTTCTTTGTCTCGGGAAGGTGGGGGTGGGCGGAGGCGGGCCCGTGCGCCGGCGGACGAGTGGCGCTCGCCGTCCGCCGGCCGCGTACGACCGGGTCACGCGGGTGTTTCTCGCGATGCCACAGGAGAACGAGGTGACCCCTGGAGCCTCCGTTCATACGAATCTACAAGATGCCTCGACTGGCCAGCCAACTCCTTCATGTTTTCCGTGACTGACCCCGGTGGAGCAGCGCCCTGTGTACTGAAACCCCCTTGGTGTCAACAACACTGGAACGAGCCCGCCCGCCGCGCCCGGGACGGGCCCGGTCCCGCACGACCCACAAGACTTGAGATGAGAGCCGGTCATGGACTTCCTTCGCCCCGCCAGTTGGGAGGAGGCGCTCGCCGCGAAGGCCGAGCACCCCACCGCTGTGCCGATCGCGGGCGGTACCGACGTGATGGTCGAGATCAACTTCGACCACCGCCGTCCCGAGTACCTCCTGGACCTCAACCGCGTAGGCGACCTCTACGAGTGGGAGGTGGGCGAGGAGGACGTCCGGCTCGGCGCGTCCGTTCCGTACGCGAAGATCATGGACCACCTCCGTGTCGAGCTGCCGGGCCTGGCGCTCGCCTCGCACACGGTCGCCTCCCCGCAGATCCGCAACCGGGGCGGCGTGGGCGGCAACCTCGGCACCGCCTCCCCGGCCGGCGACGCCCACCCCGCGCTCCTCGCGGCCGGCGCCGAGGTCGAGGTGGAGTCGGTGCGCGGTGTGCGCCGCATCCCGATCGACGACTTCTACACCGGGGTGAAGCGCAACGCCCTCGCCCCCGACGAGCTGATCCGCGCCGTCCACGTCAGGAAGGCGGACGGCCCGCAGCAGTTCTCCAAGGTCGGCACGCGCAACGCCATGGTCATCGCCGTGTGCGCCTTCGGGATCGCCCTGCACCCCGGGAGCCGCACGGTCCGCACCGGCATCGGCTCCGCGGCGCCCACCCCCGTGCGCGCCACGGCCGCGGAGGAGTTCCTGAACGCGGCGCTGGAGGAGGGCGGCTTCTGGGACAACGGCAAGATCATCACCCCCTCCGTCGCCAAGCAGTTCGCCGACCTGTGCGCGGGTGCCTGCAACCCCATCGACGACGTGCGGGGCACCGCGAGCTACCGCCGCCACGCCGTCGGCGTCATGGCCCGGCGCACCCTGACCTGGACCTGGGAGTCCTACCGCGGCACCGCCGCCCGCTCGGAGGGAGTCGCGTAATGCGCGTCAGTTTCACGGTCAACGGACGCCCGCAGGAGGCCGACGACGTGTGGGAGGGCGAGTCCCTGCTGTACGTGCTGCGCGAGCGGCTCGGCCTGCCCGGCTCGAAGAACGCCTGCGAGCAGGGCGAGTGCGGCTCGTGCACCGTCCGCCTCGACGGCGTCCCGGTGTGCGCGTGCCTCGTCGCCGCGGGCCAGGCCGAGGGACGCGACGTCGTCACCGTCGAGGGCCTCGCCGACTACGCCAGGCAGCGCGCCGACGGGTGCGGGACGGGCGCCTGCGGCACCTCCCTGGACGAGGCCAGGGGCTGGTCCGCGGCCGGCCAGGACTCGCAGACCGGCGAGGGCGCCGAACTGTCCCCGGTCCAGCAGGCGTTCATCGACGCCGGCGCCGTCCAGTGCGGCTTCTGCACACCCGGCCTGCTGGTCGCCGCCGACGAGATGCTGGAGCGCAACCCGAACCCGACCGACGCGGACATCCGCGAGGCGCTCTCGGGCAACCTGTGCCGCTGCACAGGCTACGAGAAGATCATGGACGCGGTCCGGCTGGCCGCCGCCCGGCAGGGACAGGAGGTCTGAGCGTGTCTTCCCCGAACGGCACACCCACCCGGCTCACCCAGGGTTCGCAGACCCGGGGCGGCATCGGCGAGTCCACGCTCCGACCCGACGGCGTCCTCAAGGTCACCGGCGAGTTCGCGTACGCCTCCGACATGTGGCACGAGGACATGCTGTGGGGGCAGATCCTGCGCTCCACCGTCGCGCACGCCGAGATCGTCTCCATCGACACCAGCGAGGCACTGGCCCTGCCCGGCGTGCACGCCGTCATGACCTACGACGACCTGCCCGCCGAGGTCAAGCACTACGGCCTGGAGATCCGCGACACCCCGGTCCTCGCGCACGGCAAGGTCCGCCACCACGGCGAGCCCGTCGCCGTCGTCGCCGCCGACCACCCCGAGACCGCCCGCCGCGCCGCCGCCAAGATCAAGGTGGAGTACCGCGAGCTGCCCGTGATCACCGACGAGGCGTCCGCGACCGCGCCGGACGCGATCCTCGTCCACGAGGGCCGCGACGACCACCACATCGGGCACGTCCCGCACCCCAACATCGTGCACCGCCAGCCCATCGTGCGCGGCGACGTCACCGAGGCCCGCGGGAGGGCCGATGTGATCGTGACGGGCGAGTACACCTTCGGCATGCAGGACCAGGCCTTCCTCGGCCCCGAGTCCGGCCTCGCCGTGCCCGAGGAGGACGGCGGCGTCCACCTCTACATCGCCACCCAGTGGCTCCACTCCGACCTGCGGCAGATGGCGCCCGTGCTCGGCCTGCCCGAGGACAAGGTCCGTATGACCCTGTCCGGCGTCGGCGGCGCCTTCGGCGGGCGCGAGGACCTGTCCATGCAGATCCACGCCTGCCTGCTCGCGCTGCGCACCGGCAAACCCGTCAAGATCGTCTACAACCGGTTCGAGTCCTTCTTCGGGCACGTCCACCGCCACCCCGCCAAGCTGTACTACGAGCACGGCGCCACCAGGGACGGCAGGCTCACCCACCTGAAGTGCCGCATCGTGCTGGACGGCGGCGCGTACGCCTCCGCCTCCCCGGCCGTCGTCGGCAACGCCTCCTCCCTGTCCGTCGGCCCGTACGTCGTGGACGACGTCGACATCGAGGCCATCGCCCTCTACACCAACAACCCGCCCTGCGGCGCCATGCGCGGCTTCGGCGCGGTCCAGGCCTGCTTCGCCTACGAGGCGCAGATGGACAAGCTGGCGAAGGAACTCGGCATGGACCCGGTGGAGTTCCGCCGGCTCAACGCCATGGAGCAGGGCACGGTCATGCCGACGGGGCAGCGCGTCGACTCGCCCGCCCCGGTCGCCGAACTGCTGCGCCGCGTCAAGGCCATGCCGATGCCGCCGGAGCGCCAGTGGGAGTCCAGCGAGGGCGCCGACGTACGGCAGTTGCCGGGCGGCCTGTCCAACACCACGCACGGCGAGGGCGTCGTCCGCGGTGTCGGCTACGCGGTCGGCATCAAGAACGTCGGCTTCTCCGAGGGCTTCGACGACTACTCCACCGCCCGGGTCCGCATGGAGGTCGTGGGCGGGGAGCCCGTCGTGACCGTGCACACGGCGATGGCGGAGGTCGGGCAGGGCGGGGTCACCGTGCACGCGCAGATCGCCCGCACCGAGCTGGGCGTCACCCGGGTGACGATCCACCCGGCGGACACCCAGGTCGGCTCGGCCGGCTCGACCTCCGCCTCCCGGCAGACCTACGTCACGGGCGGCGCCATCAAGCACGCCTGCGAGCTGGTGCGGGAGAAGGTGCTGGAGCTGGGGCGCCGCAAGTTCGGTTCCCACCACCCGGCCTGGGCGACGGCCGAGCTGCTGCTGGAGGGCGGCAAGGTCGTCACCGAGGGCGGCGAGGTCCTCGCCCATCTGGCCGACGTCCTGGAGGCCGAGGCCGTCGAGGTCGAGGAGGAGTGGCGGCACCGGCCGACCGAGGCGTTCGACCTGCGCACCGGGCAGGGCAACGGGCACGTCCAGTACTCGTTCGCCGCGCACCGCGCCGTCGTGGAGGTCGACACCGAACTCGGCCTGGTCAAGGTCGTGGAACTGGCCTGCGCGCAGGACGTCGGCAAGGCGCTCAACCCGCTGTCCGTCGTCGGGCAGATCCAGGGCGGCACGACCCAGGGCCTGGGCGTGGCCGTGATGGAGGAGATCGTCGTCGACCCGAAGACGGCGAAGGTCCAGAACCCGTCCTTCACGGACTACCTCATCCCCACCATCCTCGACACGCCGAGCATCCCCGTCGACGTGCTGGAACTCGCCGACGAGCACGCCCCGTACGGGCTGCGCGGCGTGGGGGAGGCCCCCACCCTGTCGTCCACCCCGGCGGTCCTCGCGGCGATCCGCGAGGCGACGGGCCTGGAGCTGAACAGGACCCCGGTCCGCCCGGAGCACCTGACCGGGACCGGCCGGGACCGGACGGGCTGAGACCCTCCGGGCGGCGCACGGAACGTCACACCCTCCCGCGCCGCCCGGAGTGCGCCGGCACCGCCGGCACCGCTCGTCCGTCCCGGGCCGTGCACCGGGCCGTGCGGCCGGCGCACC
>DASTDN010000256.1:0-3137 GCA_035710365.1 Streptomyces sp.
GGCTCGCTTCGGCCGGCTCGGCGGCCTCTTCGGCGTCGGCGGCCTCTTCGGCGTCGGCCGGGGTGGCGGCGTCGGCGTCCGCCGGAGCGGCGGTGGTGCCGTCGTCCGCCGGGGCGGCGTCGTCGTCACCGTCCGCGGCGCCCTCCTCGAAGTACGCGTCGAGGACCTCGTCCAGCAGGGCGTCCCACTCCTGGTGCTGCGACCTGGACCGGGCCACGACCTCGATCGGGTACCAGCGGCGGTCCGGGGTGTGGACCGTGACCGTGTACCGCCTGCCGAAGCGCGGGGTCTCCGTCTCCACGGCGCCGATCTCGTCCCACCGGAACTCGCACTCCTGGTCGTCCAGACGCAGGTGCACGCCCCGGTGGTCGGCGACGATCCTCGCGCGGAAGTCGGCCGCCTCGAAGACGGGGCCACCGGGGTCGGGTTCGGGTTCGGAGGCGGTCTTCTCACCGGCGGGGGCAGGCTCCACCTCGTCCGGCGCCGCCGCGTCGGTGGGCTCCTCCGGTCCGGCCGTGTCGGCCTGCTCCTTTGGTGCGACCGCGTCGGCCGCGTCGTCCTCCGCCTTCTCGGGCGTGGCATCCGCGCCGGACGCGGGTGCGGTGAGCCCGGGGATGAAAGCCGGGTCGAACCCGGCACCCGTCAAGGGCTGGCTGCTCGTACCTGTGCGCTGCTCCACAGCGGAGCAGTATGGTCGACAAACCTGTGCCGGGCACAGTCGGTGGCCGATTCGGCCCCTACTTCGTTATCGGACGCCCACACGAACACCCCACTCCGTGCGGGCCCGACGCCGGACGGGGACGGCGTCGCGTCAGACGAAGAAGCTGAGCACCGCCGCCACCGCGAAGCCCGCCACCGACAGCACGCTCTCCAGGACCGTCCACGTCCTGAGGGTGTCGCGCTCACTGATGCCGAAGTACTTGGCGACCATCCAGAAACCGCCGTCGTTGACGTGCGAGGCGAAGATGGAGCCGGCGGATATCGCCATGATGACCAGGGCGACGAAGGCCTGCGAGTGGCCGCCCCCGGCGAGCAGCGGTGCCACGATCCCGGCCGTCGTCACGATCGCCACCGTCGCCGAGCCCTGCGCGACGCGCAGCACCACGGAGATCAGGTACGACAGGACGATCACCGGCAGCCCCACGCCGTTGAACGTGTCGGACAGGGCCTGCGCGACGCCGCTCGCCTTGAGGACCGCGCCGAACACGCCGCCCGCGCCGACCACCAGCAGGATGTTGCCGACCGGTTTCAGGGACGCGGTGGAGACGGTCTCCAGGGACTTGCGGGACCAGCCGCGCCGGATGCCGAGCAGGTAGTAGGCGAGGACGAGTGCGATGGTCAGGGCCACGAACGGGTTGCCGAAGAACTCCACGACCGAGCGGGGCGTGGACGGGTCGAGGGCGATCGAGGAGAACGTCGCGGCGAGGATGAGGACCAGCGGCGTACCGATGATGCCGAGGACGGTGCCGAGGGAGACCGGCTGTTCGTTCGGCCGGACCCCGGCCGCGCGCTGCTCGGCGAGGACGGCCCGCCTGGCCTCCTCCGCGGCCTCCACCATGTCCTGCGGCACGGCGACGAAGACGCGGCGGCCGATCCACGCGGAGAACACCCACGCGGCGAGCACGGCCGGGATGCCGCAGACGAGGCCCATGAGGACGATCCAGCCGAGGTCGACGCGGAGCAGTCCGGCGGCGGCGACCGGGCCGGGGTGCGGCGGCAGGAACGCGTGCGTCATGGACAGGCCGGCCAGCAGCGGCAGGCAGTAGAGCAGGACCGACTTCCCGGAGCGCTTGGCGGCGGCGTAGACGAGGGGCGCGAGGACGAAGATGCCCACGTCGAAGAAGACGGGGATGCCGAAGATGATGCCGGTCAGGCCCATGGCGAGGGGGGCGCGCCGCTCGCCGAACAGGCCCAGCAGCCGGCCCGCCAGGACCTCGGCGCCGCCGCTGACCTCGAGGATCGCGCCGAGCATGGTGCCCAGGCCGATGATGATGGCGACGTGGCCGAGGATGCCGCCCATGCCGGACTCGATGGTGGAGACGGCGTCGGACTTCTGGACGGTGCCGAAGAGTTCGGTGACGGACAGGCCGGCGAGCAGGCCGACGGCTATGGACACCGCCAGCAGCGCGACGAACGGCTGCAGCCGCGCCTTGATGATCAGGAAGAGGAGCAGGGCGATGCCGACGGCCGCGACCGTGAGCAGGCCCGCGGTGCCGTCGATCAGGGTGAGCAGGCCGCCGGTGTGGGGCGGGGTCCCGGCGGGGGCGGCCGCGGCGAGCTGATGGGACATGGGAGGTCCTCTGGGTAAGGGCATGGCGCTTTCGGGCAGGGCGGATCGCGGCACGGCGGCCCGGGGGTGACGGGGCGCCGTACCGTGCGGACGTACGGGTCGCGGGGGTGCGTCAGCCGAGGACGGCCAGCGCGTCGATCTCGACGAGGAGTCCCGCGGGCAGGCCGACGTAGACCGTGGTGCGCGCGGCGGGCGGCGCGGTGAGGCCCTGCTCCTCGAAGTAGGTGTCGTACAGGTCGTTCAGCTCGGCGAAGTGGGCGGTGTCCGTGAGGTAGACGCGGATCATCATCACGTCGTCCCAGGTCGCGCCGCCCTCGTCGAGGATCGCCTTGACGTTGGCGAGGGTCTGGAGGGTCTGCTCGCGCAGGGTGGGCCCGGCGGGCGTGGGCGGCCGGCCCTCCTCGGCCGGCAGGAAGCCGACCTGTCCGGCGACCTGGAGGATGTTGCCCTTCCTCACGCCGTGCGAGAACCTCGCGGGCGGCGTGGTGTGGGTCTTCGGGGTGAGCGCGGTCTTCTCGGTCATGCGGTCGTGCCCTTCGCTGGAGTCCTGCCGGAGTACTCGCCGCTCACGGTGTCCGCCGTACGGCGCACCAGCGGGAGCAGGGTGAGGAGTTCGTCGGCGGTGACGACGACGTTCGGCGCGGAGACCGACATCGCGGCGACCACCCGGCCGTCGGCGCCGCGGACGGGTGCCGCGACGCAGTTGATGGACTCCTCGTGGCCGCCGAGGTCGGTGGCCCAGCCCTGTTCGCGGACCTTCGCCAGCTCCTTCAGGAACGCCGCGGCGTTGGGGGTCGAACGGGACGTGTACATCGGGTAGTCGAGCTTCTCCACGCGGGCCCGGCGC
>DASTDN010000257.1:0-4960 GCA_035710365.1 Streptomyces sp.
ACCCAGTCCACGTCGATGGCGACCTTCGCGGCCTCCGGCTTGCGCAGCAGCGTGCACACCTTCAGGGAGGCGGGCTCGCGCGAGCCGAGGTTCGACAGCAGCCAGGACAGGGTCAGGCCGGAGTCGATGATGTCCTCGACGATCAGGACGTGCCGGCCCTTGATGTCGGTGTCGAGGTCCTTGAGGATCCGCACGACACCGGAGGACTGGGTGCCCGCCCCGTAGGACGACACGGCCATCCAGTCCATGGTGACGGGGGTGGACAGCGCCCGGGCGAGGTCGGCCATGACCATCACCGCGCCCTTGAGGACGCCGACGACGAGCAGGTCCTTGCCCGCGTACTCCGCGTCGATCTTCGCGGCCAGCTCCGCCAGCTTCGCGTCGATCTCTTCCTTGGTGATGAGTACCTGCTTGAGGTCGGCACCCATGTCTTTCGCGTCCACCCGCATCACTTTCGGTCGGTCGTCCCACCGGCCGGCCGTCCCTCCGGTGGGTACTGGAGGTCCCGGACTCAGCCTTGCCGAATCACCAGTCTGCCACCCTGCCGCTGGGCCATGACCCTGCCGGGCAGGTTGATGGCTCCCTGGCCGCGCCAGGCGGTGATCAGCCGGTCGACTTCCTCGATGTGCCGGGCGAACAGCGAACCGGCCGGCGCGCCCGCGTCGATGGCGGCGCGGCGCAGGATCCGGCGGCGCACGGCGGGCGGCAGGGCGTGGAGCTTGGCGCATTCCAGCCGGCCGGTGGCGTCCCGTACCGAGGCCTCGGCCTGGCGGGCCCAGGTGTCGAGGGCGTCGGCGTCGTCGCGGGAGAGCTGGGCGGTACGGGCGAGGGCCTCGACCACGCCCTTGCCGAGGGCCTTCTCCAGGGCGGGCAGGCCCTCGTGGCGGAGCCGGGAGCGGGTGTAGGCGGGGTCGGCGTTGTGCGGGTCGTCCCAGACGGACAGGGACTGGGCCATGCAGGCCCTGCGGGCGGTCTGCCGGTCGAGTTCGAGGAAGGGGCGCCGGTAGCGGCCGTCGGCCCCCGAGACCGCGGCCATGCCGGACAGGGAGCGGATGCCGGAGCCGCGGGCGAGGCCGAGCAGGACGGTTTCGGCTTGGTCGTCGCGGGTGTGGCCGAGGAGGACGGCGGCGGCGCCGAGGCGTTCGGCGGCGGCGTCGAGGGCGGCGTAGCGGGCGTCTCGGGCGGCGGCCTCGGGCCCGCCCTCGCGGCGCCCGGCACCGCCCCGGTACGAGGCGCTGTGCGCCACCCGCGTCTCCTCGCCGACGGTGACGGCGACGCTCTCCACGGGGTCGAGGCCGAGGTCGCGCAGGCGCAGCACGACCTCGTCGGCGCGCAGGCCGGAGCCGGGCTGCAGGCCGTGGTCGACGGTGACGCCGCCGGCGCGGACGCCGAGTTTGGGGGCTTCGAAGGCGAGGGCCGAGGCGAGCGCCATGGAGTCGGCGCCGCCGGAGCAGGCGACCAGCACGAGCGGCGAGGGGGGGCGCTCGCGGGTCGGGACGGCGGTGGCCGCGGCGCTGCCGGGGGTGGCGGGGGTGCCGGGGGCGCCGGGGGTGGCGACACCCGTCGCGCCGCCGGGCACGGCGTCGTTCTCGGTGGGGGTGCGGTGGTGTTCGGTCAGGATGTCGTGGAGCACGCGGCGGACCGCCAGACGTATCGCCGCGACCGCAGGATGGGGACCCATGTCCGGTTCCCTTCATGAAGTTTTCGGGGGTGAGACCCGGGATCGGTCACTCAGAGTATGTAGATGGTGACAGAACCGGGCCGTTCCCCGAGCATCGCACGCCTACCCCTCGCTCACGGTCCCTCGGACGGGTGATTGAAGGGGCGTTCGCCTGCCGTCGGCCGGTTTCGTTTCACGACCGCTCCGTCGCGGTCACGCCTCGGGCGCGCCGTGCACCCGCGCGATCCAGTCCGCCGGTTTGGCGATCTCGGCCTTGGTGGGGAGGGTGTTCGGGGAGGTCCACACGCGGTTGAAGGCGTCCATGCCGACCTGGCCGACAACGGCCCGCACGAAGCGTTCGCCGTCGCGGTACTGCCGGAGTTTGGCGTCCAGGCCGAGGAGTTTGCGCAGCGCCTGATCCAGCCGTGAGGCACCCTTGGCCCGCCGCTGCTGGAACTTCTCCCGGATCTCCGCGACGGTCGGCACGACCTGCGGCCCGACGCCGTCCATCACGAAGTCGGCGTGGCCCTCCAGCAGGGACATCACGGCGGTGAGGCGGCCCAGGATCTCGCGCTGGGCCGGAGTCTGCACGATTTCGACCAGGGAGCGTCCCTCGTCGGCCCCCTCGCCCTCGGGCCGCCCCCCGGCGAGGGACTGGGCGGCCTCACGGACCCGCTCCAGCACGGTCATGGGGTCGACGTCGGTCTCGCTCAAAAACGACTGGATTTCGCCCTCCAGGTGGTCGCGCAGCCACGGGACGGACGAGAACTGGGTGCGGTGGGTCTCCTCGTGCAGGCAGACCCAGAGCCGGAAGTCGTGGGGGTCGACGTCGAGTTCGCGTTCGACGTGGACGATGTTCGGGGCGACCAGCAGCAGCCGTCCCGGGGTGTCGCCGCCCCCGGGCAGGTCGCGGGCGGCGGGGGCGAACGTCTCGTACTGGCCGAGGACGCGGGACGCGAGGAACGACAGCAGGATGCCCAGCTCGACGCCGGTGACCTTGCCGCCGACGGTGCCGAGGACCGCGGTGCCGGGGCCGCCGCCGCGCCGCTCCTGCATCTTGTCGAGGAGGGGTTTGAGCAGTTCCCGGAAGCCCGCGACGTTGGCCCGGATCCAGCCGGGGCGGTCGACGACGAGGACCGGGGTGTCGTGCACGCCCTCGGTGCCCATCCGGGTGAAGCCCCGGACGTGTTCCTCGGAGACCCCGGCGTGGCGGCGCAGTTCCGCGACGACGGCCCCGGCCTCGTCGCGGCTGACCTCCGGGCCCGGCCGCACGAGCCGGGTCGCGGTCGTCACCGCGAGGTTCCAGTCGACCATCTCCGCACCACGGATGCTCGTCATGCGTCAACCGTACGTGAGCCGTCCCCCTCCCGGCAGGCGGTGCGGAACGGGTGACGTCCCCGGGCCCGGCCCGTAGGGCCTCGCGGTCCGGTGTCCGCACACCGCCGGACCGGGGTCTCGCGCCGTACGCCCGGGGCGCGCGCCCCGGGCCCGGGGCGGTGCGGCCGGGGATCGTACGGGCGGAGGTTCCGGCGGTGGTCCGGCCGCGGGCGGCCGGGGCCGGTCAGCGGCAGGCGCAGGACGCGAGTGCCGTGGCCGCCCGGTCCAGTGCGGCCTGGGCCGCGCCCGGGTCGCTCGTGCCGGAGGCCAGGAAGGCGAAGGCCAGGAGCCGGCCGCCGCGGTCGACGACCGTGCCCGCCAGGGTGTTGACGCCGGTCAGCGTGCCGGTCTTGGCGCGTACGAGACCTGCCGCGCCGTTCCCGTAGCGGCCCGCCAGGGTGCCGGTGAAACCGGCGACCGGGAGGCCGGTGACGGCCGGGCGCAGTTCGGGGTGGCCGGGGTCGGCCGCCGTGACGAGCAGGGCGGTGAGCAGGTCGGCGGAGAGCCGGTCGGTGCGGTCGAGGCCGCTGCCGTCCTTGACGCGGGCGCCGGTGACGGGCAGGCCGAGCCGGCCGAGGCGGGCCCGGACCGCGTCGCCGCCCCCGGCGAGGTCGGCGCGTCCGCCGCTCGCGACGGCGGTGTGGCGGGCGAGGGCCTCGGCGATGTCGTTGTCGCTGTTGGTCAGCATGCGCTCGACGAGGGCGGCGAGCGGGGGCGAGGAGACGGCGGCGAGGGGCTCGGCGCGGCCGGTGGCCCTGGAGCTGCCCGGCGGCGTGGTCTCGATGCCGTGGTCCTTCAGGAGGTCCCCGAAGCGGCGGGCGGCGTCGGCGGCGGGGTCGGGCACGCGCGGTGCGGGACCGCGGGCCGAGTCGTCCGCGCGGGCCTCGTCGGCCATGAGGGCGGTCATGGGGGCGAGGTTGTCGTTGACGCCGATGGGGTGGAGCGCGCGGCCCGCGAACAGGGACGTGTCGTAGGACAGGGTGACCTTGCGCAGGCCGCGCTCGACGAGGGCGGCGGCGGTGCGGTCGGCGAGGGTGCGCAGGCTCGCGTTGCCCGCGGCCTTCTCTCGGGCGGTGAGGGTCGGATCGCCGCCGCCGACGAGGACGAGTTCCTTCGAGTCGGGTTCGAGGGCGGTACGGGTGGTGAGGCGGTGGTCGGGGCCGAGCGCGGAGAGCGCGGCGACGGCGGTGGCGATCTTGGTGGTGGAGGCGGGCACGAGGGGCTTGCCGGCGGCGACGCCGTACAGCCTCTTGCCGGTGGCCGCGTCGACGACGGCGGCGCCGCGCTGCGAGCCGAGCGCCCCGTCCTTCAGCAGAGGCGCGAGCACGTCCGCGAGCGCCTTGCCGCCGGGTCTGCCGGGGGCGTGTCCAGCGGGCCGCGCGCCCAGTCCGGTCAGCACGGAGAGGGCGCTGGGGGCGGGCGCCGGCTCCTGCGCCCCGGGGGCGCCACCGTGATCTGCGCCACCCGTGTTCCGCCATGCCTCCGCGCGGTCCCGCTCGGCCGTACGCTGACCCGATGAGTCCCAGGGACCGGCGGCGGTCACCGCACCGGCGGCCAGCGCCAGTCCGGCGGTGGCGGCGAGCGCGGTGTACGTCCAGGTCCTCGTGATTCGTGTGAGCTGCGGTTTCGCGGCTGTCGCGAGGCGTGCTCCCCACGGCCTCGCGGCGTCCGAGGCCCGGGTGAGATGCGGTCGTACGGCGCCCACGAGACGCGCCAGATGCGGTCTCGCGGATCGCCAAGGCCTCAGCTCTGGCACGACACCAGCCCCTTTCGCGATCACATACGTGCGTGAGGGACACTTAACCACCAGAACTATGTGCTGATCATGGAGGAGCCACCGGTGGAGTTCGACGTCACGATCGAGATTCCGAAGGGTTCGCGGAACAAGTACGAGGTGGACCACGAGACCGGTCGTATCCGCCT
>DASTDN010000258.1:0-6530 GCA_035710365.1 Streptomyces sp.
GGAGCTGGTTGAAGTTGCCGCGCAGCGGCTGGTCCCAGGTGTCGGCGGTGCCGCTGACGGACTGGTCGGCGCCGTAGGACTTCTCGTACGCGGCGAAGGTGTCGTCGACGGTGCACTGACCGTTCTTGACGTTGCCGAACGCGTAGTTGATGTGCGTGATCCTGGCGGCCGAGCCGGACGTCACCAGGTTCTTGACGTGGTAGTTGCGGCCGTAGACGCCCCACTCGGTGAAGTAGCCGAGCTTGACCTTGTCGCCGGTGGGGGGCGGTTCTTCGCCGCCGCCGGTGGTGTGGATGCGCACCGAGCCGCCCGCGGGGCCGGTCTGGTCGGCGGTGTCGCGGGCCTGGACGCTGTAGGAGTAGTCCGTGCCGGCGGTCAGGCCGCTGTCCGTGTACGAGGTCGAGGTGACCGTGGCGACCTTGGTGCCGTCCCGCAGGACGTCGTAGTTCTTGATGCCGTGGTCGTCGGTGGCGGCGGTCCAGCTCAGCTTCACCGAGGTGTCGGTGATGTTCGAGGCGGTGGGGGTGCCGGGCGCGGAGGGCGCGTTGTCGCCGGGCACCGAGCCGCCGTCGCAACTGCCCCCGTTGATTTTGCAGTTGGCGGGGGACCCGGAGCCGGAGCCGTTGAAGCCGAAGGAGAGGGAGGCGCCGGGGGCGAGGGTGCCGTTCCAGGACTTGTTCCTGGCGGTCCAGTGGGTGCCGGACGAGGTGACGTCGGCGTCCCAGGCGGAGGTGACGGAGGTTCCGGAGGGGAAGTCCCACTCGACGGTCCAGGAGCTGAGGCTCGTGGTGCCGGTGTTCTTCACCGTCCACTTGCCTTCGAAGCCGGTTCCCCAGTCCTGGGTCTTGGTGTAGGTGGCGGTCGCGGATGTGGCTGCCTCGGCGGGGCCGGCGAGAGCGACCAGTCCGGCGAACGGGAGCAGCAGGGTCGCGAGTCCCGCGACCGCTCTCTGTCTGAAGCGCACGGTGCGCCTCCTTGTGTTGTTGTCGGGGGCGTGACGGAACCGTCAGGCCCGCAGTGCCGCGAGAATAAGAAGGTCTGGACCAGCGGTCAATAGGTCTGGACCAGTGTCCTCTTCCCCGGTTCCGGCCCCCTCAGACGCCCAGCTCCCGCGCAAGGACCGCCGCCTGCACCCGGCTGCGCAGGCCCAGCTTGCCCAGCAGGCGGCTGACGTGCGTCTTCACCGTCGCCTCGGCCATGTCGAGGCGGGCCGCGACGGCCGCGTTGGACAGCCCCTCGCCGAGACAGGACAGCACCTCCCGCTCGCGCCGGGTGAGGGTTTCCAGCACGGCCGGGTCGGCCCGCGGCTCCCGCGTGGGCTTCGCCGCGAACTCCGTGATCAGGCGCCGGGTGACGGCGGGGGCGACGATGCCCTCGCCGCGGGCGACCGTGCGCACGGCATCGAGGAGGTCGCGGGCCTCGGCGTTCTTCAGCAGGAATCCGGCGGCGCCCGCGCGCAGCGCCCCGAAGACGTACTCGTCGTGGTCGAAGGTCGTCAGCACCAGCACGTCCGCCAGCCGTTCCGCGACGACCTGGCGCGTCGCCGAGACCCCGTCGAGGCGCGGCATCTGGACGTCCATGAGCACGACGTCCGGGCGCAGGTCGCGGGCAAGTGCCACCGCCTGCTCGCCGTCGGCGGCCTCGCCGGCCACCTCGATGTCGGGGGCGCTGCGCAGGATGAGGACGAGACCGGCGCGAACGGCGGACTGGTCCTCGGCGACGAGGACGCGGATCATGCGGGGTCTCCTTCGGTGCGGTCGGTGCGGTCGGTGCGGTCGGTGCGGTCGGTGTTGTCCGTGAGGCCGATGAGGGGGAGCGTGGCGCGTACGGTCCACACGGGGCCGTCGGGCCCCGCGTCGTCGCGCCCCGCCGTGAACGTGCCGCCGAGCAGCGCCGCACGCTCCCGCATGCCCACGAGCCCCGCGCCGGAGCCGGGCGCACGTGGCCCCTCCCGGTCGCCGTAGGGGCTCGTGACCCGCACGACGAGCGTGCCCGCGGCGCGGCGCAGCCGTACGCGCACGGGCCCGGCGGCGGCGTGCTTGAGGGCGTTGGTCAGTGACTCCTGCACGATGCGGTAGGCGGCCAGCTCGACCGGCGCCGGCACCGCCTCGCCCTCCCCGCCGCCCCCGGGGTCCGCGCCGGGGTCCGGCTGTACGTCGAGACACGCGTCCAGGCCGTTGGCGCGGGCGCCCGCCACCAGCGCGCCCAGTCCGTCGAGGGTGGGGGTGGCGGCCGGTTCCCGGTCGGCGGCGCCGTCGCGCAGGATGCCGATCAGGCGGCGCATCTCGCCCAGTCCGGCCACGCTGTTCTCGCGGATCACCCCGAGTGCCTCCCGGGAGGTGCCCGGGTCGTCCAGGGACAGCGCGGCCGTGGAGTGGATGGCGATGGCGGAGAGGTGGTTGGCGACCATGTCGTGCAACTCGCGGGCCATCCGGGCCCGTTCCGCGGTCACCGCCTGCACGCGGTCCATTTCGGCCAGCAGGGCGGTCTGCTCGGCCCGCAGCCGTGCGGCGTCGGCGGCCTCCCGGTGGTTGCGGACGATCAGCGCGGTCGAGGCGGGCGCGAAGGCGACGACACCGACGCCCACGCCGATCAGCAGGGCCTCCGGGTCCCGCCACATGGCGTACGGCACGACGGTCGCGACGACGGTGAGCAGGCCGGTGACGCGCGGGATGCGGCGTGCCGAGGCGGGCGTGCCGTACAGGACGGCGGCGTAGACGAGGTCGGTGTACATGACGACCGTGGCGAGGTTGCCGCGGGTGAGGACGTCGAGCGTGACGGCGGCCGTGCCGGTCAGCAGGGCCGTGCGCGGGGCGGTCCGGCGCAGCAGTTCGCACCCGGCGGTGGCCACGAGCGGCAGCAGGACCGGCCACCGGCCCGGCCACAGCACGCTCGGTTCGCCGGCCGGGCGCATCGCCAGCCCGATGCCCCAGAGCACGAGCCCGCCGAGCAGTCCGGCGAGCGCTGCCCACACGTCGAAGCGGTGCGGGCGGGGGAGTCGTGGGGCCATGGCACCATCCAACACGCGCCGCGCGCCGTGCGCCTGATCCTCGCGGACGGTCCGCGGCGGCCGGCCGGTACATCGAAGGATGCAGCCGGGGTTCGTCACCGGCGACGACGCACCGCCCGAGCCCCGACGGGAGCCTGGAAGGGTGAACGAAGGGAGTACGTCGTGATTGTCGCCCTGGTCGTGGCCTGCGAGGTGGCCTTCTGGGTCCTGCTCGTGGCCGGCCTCACCTTCCGTTACGGGCTGCGGATGCCGCGCACCGGCCTGGCGCTGCTGCTGTGCGAGCCGCTGCTGGAGGTCGTCCTGCTCGTGGTGACGGCGGTCGATCTGAAGAACGGCGGCCAGCCGGACTGGAAGCACGGCCTGGCCGCCGTCTACATCGGCTTCACCGTCGGGCTCGGGCACGCGACCGTCAGGTGGGCCGACGCCCGGGTCGCGCACCGCTTCGCCGGTGGGCCGCCCCCGGCCCGGCCGCCGAAGTACGGCATGGCCCGTGCCGCGCACGAGTGGCGCACCGCCGCGCGCTGGATCCTGGCGTCCGGCGTCGCCATCGCGCTGCTCCAGGCTGCGGCCTGGTACGTCGGGGACGACGGCGACACCGGCTCGCTGCAGACCTGGCAGACCAGGATGCTCTGGGTGATCGGCATCAACCTGGTGGTGGCCGCGAGCTACACGTTCTTCCCGAAGGAGAAGCCCGGGAAGAAGCCCGCCGGGCTGCGTTAGCGCTCGCCCCCCGGAACCCAGAGCACGTCTCCGACCTCCTTGTTCGCCGTCCGCGCCAGGATGAACAGGAGGTCGGAGAGGCGGTTGAGGTAGGTGGCGGTGAGCGGGTTCATGGTCTCGCCGTGCGCCTCCAGCGCGGCCCAGGTGGACCGCTCGGCCCGCCGTACGACCGTGCAGGCCTGGTGGAGCAGGGCCGCGCCCGCGGTGCCGCCCGGCAGGATGAAGGAGCGCAGCTTCTCCAGTTCCTCGTTGAAGCGGTCGCAGTCGGCCTCCAGCCGGTCGATGTAGAACTGCTCGACCCGCAGCGGCGGGTACTCCGGGTCCCGGACGACCGGTGTCGACAGGTCCGCGCCGACGTCGAACAGGTCGTTCTGGACGCGGACGAGGACCTTGACGACCTCCTCTCCCAGGCAGCCCAGGGCGATGGCCGTGCCGATCACCGCGTTCGCCTCGTTGGCGTCGGCGTACGCGGAGATCCGCAGGTCGGTCTTGGCGACCCGGCTCATGTCGCCGAGGGCGGTGGTGCCCCGGTCGCCGGTCCTGGTGTAGATGCGCGTCAGATTGACCATGCGGCCAGCGTAGTTACGCCCCGGCCGTTCGGGACACGCGTGTGCCCACTGTCACGCGAGTACCGCGCATCCGCCGGCCACCAGGACGCCGTACAGCGTGTGCGGGCTCGCGTACCCGCCGACGTACGCGTCCCGCACCGCGTCCACCGGATGGCGCAACGGCATCCGGTGCGAAAGGACCTTTCGCCGGCATCGAGGACCTGCCCGGCGACGGGCGCTCGGGTACGCGGTGCGCGGCCGAACCGGCGGAGCTACGCCTCCGGCGTCGCGAGCAGTTCGAAGAACACGCCCCGGACGCGCGTGCCGCCGGGCCCCTCCCACGCGCCCGAGACATGGCCGACCGCGCCCGCCTCCGCGGGCTCCGGCCGCGGCCTGCGCAGGACGCGCAGGCGCGTGCCGCCCGGCGCGGACAGCTCGGTGCCCTCCTCGGTCTCCGTCACGGTCCCGAACCGGGCCGGGACCGGGTCCTGACCCGCGTACACGCCGCCGACCTCCCGGTCGGGCGTGTCCGTCAGGCTCTGGGCCTGGGGCTCCGCCTTCCCCTCGAACAGCGCGGCCAGCTCCGCCACGAGCACCGGGTCGTGGCAGCCGTCGTAGACCCACCGCTTGCCCAGCACGCCGTGCTCGGGCGTGCCGAGCAGCGCGTCCCGCGCCGCGTCGAGCGGGGCGCCCCGGTAGGTCAACGGCACGAGGTACGTCGCAGGTTCGCGCCCCGAGGTGTCGGTGACGACCATGAACTCGATGCCGACCTCGCCCTCCGGATCGTCCAGCCGGAACCCGCCGGCCCTCGCCAACTGCGGCTTTGCGTCCCCGTGGTACCAGGGCCGCGACGGCAGCCAGGCGCTCAGCAGCTCCAGTTTGGTGGGGGTGAGGGTGGTGCGGTGAATGACGGCCATGCCGTGGAGTCCCCTCCGTCGGGTGATGTGTGCCCAAGTGGCGAAGCGCTGCCGCACCGTGTGCCCGCTGCGGGTGCGACGAGTGCGGCGGCGAACCCGCGCCGGGTGCGTGCGCCGCCGCGCCCCCTCGGCGATGACGATGCCGGGCGCGCTGCTCGCTCTCCACCGTATGTCCGCGGGAGGACCCGGCAGTCCCCGGCCGGGCGGCTGTTCCCGCCGCCGGGACCGCGGGCGCCGATCGTGCGGGGGCGGGGTCGGGCGGCCACCCCGTCCCCGGGCGAGGGGGACGTCCCGGGAGGGGCGGCAGGGCGACGAGTGGCATCGCGTTTCGGTGGTCCGGGCCGGGCCGCGGCGGTGACGGGGCAGGCGACGGCGTGGAGATGGCCGCCCGCGCGGCTTCCGTCCGCATCCGTGGCCCGGAGGTCCCGGCCGGATTCCGGCTCATCGCCGGGACCGGCGCGTGAGCCGGAATTCGCGTTCTTCCCGCTGCCGATGTGACGTCCGTCATGTGAGACGTGACGCGCGTTACTTACCCGCCACACAGCGGCTCACTGGCGCTAATGTCCGGCCGAGAGACAGTCGGACAGCGCCTATCAGGGGAGTCGCAGTGGCAGGGAAGCTCGCCGTCATCGGGGCCGGACTCATGGGTTCCGGCATCGCCCAGGTCTCCGCACAGGCGGGCTGGGACGTCGTTCTTCGCGACGTCACCGACGAGGCCCTCAAGCGCGGCACGGACGGCATCAGGGCGTCGTACGACAAGTTCGTCGGCAAGGGCCGGATGGAGGCGCACGACGCCGATGCCGCCCTCGCGCGCATCACCACCACGACCGACCTGGACGCCGTCTCGGACGCCGACATCGTCGTGGAGGCGGTCTTCGAGAAGCTCGACGTCAAGCACGACATCTTCCGGACCCTCGACAGGATCACGCGTGAGGACGCCGTCCTCGCCTCCAACACCTCCGCCATCCCGATCACGAAGATCGCGGCCGTGACGGAGCGTCCGGAGCGCGTCGTCGGCACGCACTTCTTCTCGCCGGTGCCGATGATGCAACTGTGCGAGCTGGTCCGCGGGCACAAGACGAGTGAGGAAACGCTCGCCACGGCACGGGAGTTCGCCGAGTCGGTCGGCAAGACGTGCATCGTCGTCAACCGTGATGTCGCCGGTTTCGTGACCACCCGGCTCATCTCCGCGCTCGTCGTCGAGGCGGCCAAGCTCTACGAGTCGGGCGTGGCCAGCGCCGAGGACATCGACCCCGCCTGCAAGCGCGGCTTCGGCCACGCGAGGGGGCCGCTCGCCCCGGCGGACCTGACGGGCGGCGACCTCCTGCTGCACGC
>DASTDN010000259.1:0-24038 GCA_035710365.1 Streptomyces sp.
GGGGTCGTCGGACACGCCGGGAAGGCCGACGCCGTCGGTGAAGCCTCGGCGGCCGATGACGCCGCGAGGGCCGCGGGCGCCGCCGAGCAGGCCGAGGCCGCGGAAGGGCGGCCGGGTGGGCCCGACCCGGCGGACCTGCCCCTCGACCCCGAGGCCCTGCGCGGACCCGCCGGCCCCAGTGGTCTGCTGGACGTGCTCGGGGTCGCGTCGATCGTGCTGGACTCCGAGGGGCGGATCGTGCTGTGGAGTCCGCAGGCCGAGGAGCTGTTCCGCCTCCCCGCCCAGGAGGCGCTCGGCCGGTACGCCGCGCGGGTCATGGTCCACGAGCGGCATTTCGACCTGGTCGTGAAGCTGTTCTCCGACGTCATGTCGACCGGCGAGGGCTGGGCCGGCGCCTTCCCGGTGCGGCTCGGGGACGGCACGACGCGCCTCGTGGAGTTCCGCAACATGCGGCTCCTGGACGACCGGGGCGAGGTGTACGCCCTCGGTCTCGCCGCCGACCAGTCGACGGTGCTCAAACTGGAGCAGGACGTGGCGCTGTCGACACGCATGGTGGCGCAGTCGCCGATCGGGCTGGCCGTCCTCGACCGGGACCTGCGGTACGTCTCGGTCAACCCGGCCATGGCCGCCATGAACGGCCTGCCCGCCGACGCGCATCTGGGGCGGCGCTTCAGCGACGTCCTGCCCGAACTGGAGGCGGGCCCCGTGGAGGCGGCGGCACGCCAGGTGCTGGAGACCGGACAGCCCCTCGTCGACCTGCAGTGGACCGGCCGGACCCCCGCCGACCCGGGCGAGGACCACACCTGGAAGGTGTCGCTGTACCGCCTGGAGGACGCCCTGGGGAACGTGCTCGGCGTCGCCGGTTCGATCGTGGACGTCACCGAGCAGTACCGGGCGGGGTTGGAGACCGAGGCGGCACGGCGCCGCCTCGCCCTGATCGCGGACGCCTCGGCGCGGATCGGCACCACGCTGGACCTGGAGCGCACGGCGTGCGAACTGGCCGACGTGGCGGTGCCGGAACTCGCCGACGTCGCCGCCGTGGACATCCTGGAGTCGGTGGTCGAGGGGCGCGGCAGCCGGCCGGGCCCGGCGGAGCCCGCGGTCTTCCGCGCCCTGGCGGTGCGGGCCGTCGACGCGCCGGAGGTCCTCTCGGCGGCCGACTCGCCCGGCCAGACCGCCCGGTACGGGCCCGACCGCCTCGTCACCGAGTGCGTGCGCACCGGCGAACCGGTGATGGTGCCCGAGGTCCGCGACGGCGACCTTAAGCGCATAGCCCACTCGCCGGAAGCGGCGAAGCTGCTGGCACGCGCGGGCGTGCACTCCTACCTCGCCGTGCCGCTGATCGCACGCGGCGAGACCCTCGGCGCCCTCGACCTGACGCGCACCCGCAACCCGCTGCCGTTCAGCGCCGACGACCTGCTGCTGGCCCGGGAGCTGGCCGCCCGCGCGGCGGTGCAGATCGACAACGCGCGCTGGTACCAGAACGCCCGCGAGACCGCCCTGACGCTGCAGCGCAGCCTCCTGCCGAGCCATCCGGCGGTCACCGGCGGCCTGGAGGTCGCCTCCCGCTACCAGCCGGCCGGGGCGACCAGCGAGGTCGGCGGCGACTGGTTCGACGTGATCCCCCTGGAGGACTCCAGGACCGCGCTCGTGGTGGGCGATGTGATGGGCAGCGGCATCACCGCCGCCGCCACCATGGGCCGGCTGCGCACCGCCACCAGCACCCTCGCCTCGCTGTCGCTGGAGCCGGAACGGCTCCTGGACCACCTCGACGGCATAGTCGCCGGTCTCGACCAGGCCTTCGCGACCTGCGTGTACGCCGTGCACGACCCGCGTCTGCGGCAGTGCCGCGTCACGAACGCCGGGCACCTGCCCCCGGTCCGGTTGCGCGCCGGGGAGCCGCCCGAACTGCTGGACCTGCCGACCGGGGCCCCGCTGGGGGTGGGCGGGGTGGCCTTCACGACCACGACCGTCGATCTCGCGCCCGGCGACCGGCTGGTGTTCTACACCGACGGGCTGGTCGAGACCCGGCGCGACTCGCTCGACGACCGGCTCGGCCGGCTGCTGGAACTGCTCGGCGGCCCGCGGCGCCCGCTGGAGGAGGTGTGCGACCTCCTCCTGCGGACGCTGTGGGAGCCGGACGACTCCGACGACGTGGCACTGCTCATCGCGGAGGCCCGGGAGCTGCCGTGAGGGCCGCGGGCCGGTCACACGGGCCGCTCAGCTCAGGGACGTACGCCGATCACGACGTGGGCGGACAGTTCCTCGCCGACCGCGACACGGGTGGTGAGGCCGCCGGCGGTGAAGGCCGCCATCGCCGCCGGTACCTGCCGTTCGCCCGTCTCCACCAGCAGGCAGCCGCCGGGCGCGAGCCAGCCGGACGCCCCGGCGGCGACGCGGCGCAGCACGTCGAGGCCGTCCGGGCCGCCGTCGAGGGCGACGAGCGGCTCGTGCTCACGTGCCTCGGACGGCAGCAGGGGCACCTCGCCAGACGGGACGTAGGGCACGTTGGCGGTGAGGACGGCGATCCGGCCGCGCAGGTCCCCGGGCAGGGCCCGGAACAGGTCGCCGGTGTGTGCCAGGCCGCCCAGGGCGGCGAGGTTGCGGCGGGCGCAGCGGACGGCGGCCGGGTCGATGTCGGCGGCGTGCAGTTCGACCCGGCCGGGCGCGCCGCCGTGGGCGCCGGTGTTCAGGGCGGTGGCGAGGGCCGCGCCGACGGCTCCCGAGCCGCAGCACAGGTCGACGACGACCGCGGTGTCCGGCGGTGCCTGCGCCAGGGCCTGCCCGACCAGGAACTCGGTGCGGCGGCGCGGCACGAAGACGCCCGGTTCGAGGGTGACGCGCAGGCCGCGGAACTCGGCCCAGCCGAGGACGTGCTCCAGGGGCGTGCCCGCGGCGCGGCGGGCCACGAGGGCGGTGAGTTCCTCAGGGGTGCGTGCGGCGGCGAGGAGGAGGTCCGCCTCGTCCTCCGCGAAGACGCAGCCCGCGGCGCGCAGTGTGGCGACGACGGAGGCGGGGGTGACAGTGGGCATGGTGAACGGGAGCCTTTCGGAAGCCGAGGGGCGCCCTCTCGGTCACCTGCCGTCGGCGAACCGCACTGCGTGGAGGTGAGAGCACCCGGTGTGACACGGCGTCAACGGGTCTCACCTCCTCGCGTTCCCTGGGCGGCCGGGGCGGTCCCGGGCCGGGGTTCAGCGATCTTACCCGGACATGCGTGCGGACCGGCACCGCCGTCGGCCCGCCGTCCCGCCCCGGCCCCCGCACGCCCGCCCCGTGCGGTGGAGCCGTACGGTGGAACCCGTCAGCGATCCGTCCGGCGGACCGGCGGACCGCCGAGGTCCCGGTACCTCCGCACGATCCGTCCGTCCCAGCAGCGGGCCGCGTCCCCGGCGGCCTGGAAGGCACCACCGGCATGCACGTCACCCGAGGTTTCACCGGCCGGCCGCGCGTCCCCGACCCCGGGCTGCCGCCCGGTCAGTACGACGCGGGCGACACCTGGCCGGTCCTGTCCGCCGAGGTCACTCCGGACCTGGCCGCCGCCGACTGGACCTTCCGCGTCGACGGCCTGGTCGAGGAGCCCCGCACCTGGAGCTGGCAGGAGGCGCACGAGCTGCCCGCCTCGGCGTACGAGGGCGCCATCCACTGCGTGACGAGCTGGTCGAAGTTCGGGGTGCGGTTCGGGGGCGTGTCCCTGGACGTCTTCCTGGACGCGGTACGGCCCGCGGCGTCGGCCACGCACGCGGTCGCCTACGCGCACACCGGCTACACCGCGAACCTGCCGCTGGCGGATCTCCGGGGCGGCCGGGCCTGGATCGCCTGGGAGTACGACGGCCGCCCGCTCGCCCCGGAGCACGGCGGTCCGGCCCGGCTGCTGGTGCCGCATCTGTACTTCTGGAAGAGCGCCAAGTGGATCGCGGGCATCCGCGTCCTCGGTCACGACGAGCCCGGTTTCTGGGAGCAGAACGGCTACCACCACCGCGGCAACCCCTGGGAAGAACAGCGGTACGCCGGTGACTGAGAGCAACACGCCCGAGACGGGGACGGGGACCGGGACCGGGACGGGGGCCCGGACCGGGACGGGGGCCCGGACGCCGGAGGGGTTCACTCCGCCCACCCGGTTCGCCGTGCCCGGGCGCATCGAGGTCGGTGAGCAGGCCGCCGCGGTGTGGCGGACGGCGACGCTCACGCAGGTCCGGCGCGAGACGCACCGTGTCACGACCTTCCGGTTCGCGGTGCCGGGCTGGCCGGGGCACCTTCCGGGCCAGCACCTGCTGCTGCGGCTGACCGCCCCCGACGGCTACACCGCCCAGCGCCACTACTCGATCGCCTCCGCGCCGGACGAGGACGGGCACCTCGAACTGACCCTGGACCGGGTGGAGGGCGGCGAGGTCTCCGGCTGGTTCCACACGGTGGCCCGGCCCGGCGACCAGGTCGAGCTGCGCGGGCCGGTGAGCGGCTTCTTCGCGTGGCCCGGGGACCGGCCCGCCCTGCTGGTGGGCGCGGGGTCCGGGGTCGTTCCGCTGATGTCGATGGTCCGCCACCGCCGGGCGCGCGGCCTGGACGTACCGCTGCGGCTGCTGGTGTCCGCACGCGGCCCCGGCGATCTGATCTACGCGCGCGAGCTGGGCGCGGAGACCACGCCGGTGTTCACGCGCAGCGCGCCCGGGGGCGTGCCGGTGGGGCGGCTGTCGGCCGCGCACCTGGCGCCCGCCCTGGCGCAGGCGCCGCCGGGCGGCTGGGAGGCGTACGTGTGCGGCTCGAACGCCTTCGCCGAGCACGCCTCGCGCCTGCTGGTGGCGGCCGGGCAGCCCGTGGACCGCATCCGCGTCGAGCGCTTCGGCTGACGGCGGGCAGCGGCTGCCCGCGTCCGCCCGCCGTCCGGTGAGGAGAACGCTTCGGCTGACACCCGGAATCCGCTCACCGCTCCCGCCCGCCCTCCGGTGAGGGTCGGCCGCGGCGGGGGTACCCGGAGCTGGTGGGCGCCCGCCCGCGGGCCCGGGGAGCCGACGCGGTGCGCCGCCCTCCGGCCGCCCGGACGGCGAGGAGGTCGAGGTCGATGCGAACCCGGGTGCGTCACTGGCGCGGTGGACACAACCCGCTGCGCCGCCGGTCGGACGTGATCGAGGCGTGGACGGTGCTGGCCGTCGTCGTGCTGCTGCTCGTGGGGGCGCCCCTGACCGGGGCCCTGACCACCTGGTGGGCGCACGGCCAGGCCCGTGCCATGGCGCAGGCCCAGCGCGCCGACCGGCACCTGGTGCGGGCGGAGGTGACCGGGCGGGCCGCCGCGTCCGATTCGCCGTCCCTGGTGTACACCGGCGAGCAGCGCTCGTACCGCGCGAGCGTGCGCTGGACCGAGCCGGGCGAGGCGCCGCACACGGCCACGGCGCGCGTCCCGGCGGACACGCGGAAGGGCGAGACGATCGAGGTGTGGCTCGACTCGCGGGGCCGCTGGGTGCCGCCGCCGGTGGACGACACCGCCGTCTGGCAGCACGCGGTGTCCTTCGGCGCGAGTTCGGCGGGCGGTGTCGTCGCCGTCGTACTCGGCGCGCACTGGGTCGTGCGCCGGGCGGCGATGCGCCACCGGCTGGCGGAGTGGGAGGAGGCCTGGGCCCTGACCGAGCCGCGGTGGACCCGCCGCAGGGCCTGAGGCGCGGGCGCGGTGCGCCCGCGGTGCGGTGTCCCGCCCCGGACCTGCCGCGAAGGCGGTCCCCACGGCCCTGTTGGCCTGCCCCGGACGAGCTTCGCGGCTGCCGCGGCGCGTCCACCGCACGGAGACTCCGGCGCGTCGCGGCCGGTGACGCCTTCGCGGGCCCGCGGCCACGGCCCGGACGCCCGCTTCGGGCCCGTCGGCACGGGACGGGCCGGGGTGCGGGTGTATGACGTGGCGTCCGCCGGGTTCGGCGGGCGTCCGGTCAGGGCCGGCCGACGGCTCCCGCGGGCACGGGGGAACCGCTGCCGCCGGTCGTGGAGTTCCCCGGGCGGGGGCTCCCCACGAGACCCTTCCAGGAGGCCGCCGGGCGGTGCGGCGCGCCGGTGACGGGCCTCGTTCGCCTCCCCGGTGCCCGTGCCGCCATGGCGCACTTCCCCCTGGTCCGACCAGTCGGTACGTTCTGCGCGGGCCGCCCGCTGCGGCGGCCCGCGCTTCGGCGGACGAGCAACGACGAGGGAGGGTCCGTGCGCGGGCACGAGACACGGGTTCACGGTCACTGCGACGCGCGGTTCACGGCGGTGCGCACGGCGTTCGAGGAGAACTTCGCCGACCGGGGCGAGCTGGGCGCCGCGGTGACCGTCGTGGTGGACGGCGCGACGGTCGTGGACCTGTGGGGCGGGTGGGCGGACCCGGCGCGCACCCGGCCCTGGGAGCGGGACACTCCGGTCAACGTCTGGTCGACGACGAAGGGGCCGGTCGCGCTGTGCGCACACATCCTGGCCGACCGGGGGCTGCTCGACTTCGACGCCCCCGTGGCCGCGTACTGGCCGGAATTCGCCGCGGCGGGCAAGGAGCACGTGCTGGTGCGGCACCTGTTGTCGCACCGGGCGGGGCTCGCGGGGCTGCGGGAGCCGTACTCGTTCGCGGAGCTCTGCGACTGGGAGCTGACGACGCGGCGGCTCGCGGCGACGCGGCCGTGGTGGGAACCGGGCACGGTCTCCGGCTATCACGCGCTGACGTACGGGTTCCTGGTCGGCGAGGTGGTGCGGCGGGTGTCGGGGCTCCGTCCGGGGGCGTTCCTGGAGCGGGAGGTGACCGGGCCGCTCGGCATCGACTTCACCGTCGGGCTGCCGGAGAAGGACTGGGCGCGGGCGGCGGAGCTGACGCACGCGCCCGCGCCGGGGCGGGCCGCGGCGTTCGCCGGACTGCCTTCGGTGGCGGTCGCCGCGCTGGCCAACCCGGGGGTGGGCGCGACGCAGGCCAACTCGCCCGCGTGGCGGTCGGCCGACATATCGGCGGCGAACGGCCACGGCACGGCACGCGCCGTCGCGGCGCTGTACGGCGTCTTCGCGGGTCTCGGCGAGCACGCCGGCCACCGGGTCCTGTCGCGGGAGGCCGCCGAGCGGGTCCGGGAAGGGCAGGGCAGGTGCCGCGACCTGGTGCTGGGCCCGGGTCTCGGCCGCGACATGGAGATCGGGCTCGGACTGTGGCTGAGCGGCCCGGACGGCTCGTACGGGCCCAACCCGCGGGCTTTCGGCCACGACGGCGCGGGCGGCTCCTGCGGCCTCGCCGACCCGGAGGCGGGCGTCTCCCTGGGGTACGTCATGAACCTCATGGGGTCCCGCATCGCCGACGACCCGCGGAAGACGGCGCTGGTGGAGGCGGTGTACGGGGCCCTGTGACCGGGCGCCCGCCCCTCCGCCGGACGGGGAGGGGCGGGCGCGGGTCAGGACTCGCGCCGGGCCACCACCAGCCGGGCGCGCGGGGCACCGTCGCGCCGCCGCCCGAACTCCGGCAGTTCGTGGAGCACGACGGTGAAGCCCGCGCGCCGCAACTCCCGCACGGCGTCGCCGAGGCGGAAGGCGCGGTAGTACATGACGAACGGCGGACGCCACACGGCGTTGCGGACCCGCATCGCGGTGTCGAAGCCGAGCAGCGCCCAGAACCACGGACTGCTCGGCCGCGGCGGGGCGACCACGGGGAACGCGAAGCTGCCGCCGGGCCGCAGGACGGAGCGGACCTGCGCGAACAGTCCGGGCAGCTCGCGCGGCAGGAAGTGCCCGAACGCGCCGAAGCTCACCACGAGACCGAAGTGCGGCCCGAACGGCAGGGCGCGGGCGTCGGCGCGCACCAGACGGGCCCGCGGGCTCAGCGCGCGGGTCTGCTCCCGCGCGACGGACAGCATGCCCGCGCTGAAGTCGACACCGGTCACGCCGCCCCGGCACACCGCGGCCAGCACGCCGAGCCCGGCGCCCGTCCCGCAGCACAGGTCGAGCCCGGTGTCGAAGGGGCCGAGGCGGGCGAGGGCGTCGGTCACGGCGTCGAGCACCGACTCGGGGGTGCGGAAGGGCGTGTGGTCGAACGTGGGGGCGAGCAGGTCGTAGCCGTGTTCGACGGACGACAGCGCCTGGACGGCGAGTTCGCGCAGACGGGGGCCCTCGGGGCCGAACACCGGGGTCATCCCAGCGGCGCCCGGAGCCGCAGCACTTCGAGGGCGCGCTCGCACCAACGCACGTTCTCCTCCTCGAAGGCGATCCCGGCGAGCAGTGTCAGGTAGGGGCCGACGCGGTCGCTGCCGCTCAGGTACTCCTCCTCGGTCCGGCCGTCCAGCAGGCGCTCGCGGACCCGCCGGTAGCGGCCCAGTTTGCCGCACGCCCACGACATCCGCTCCTCGACCAGGGCGCGGGTCCGCCCGGGGTCGGTGCCGTCCATGGCCTGCATCTTGATCATGAACTCGTCGCGGATGCCGACGGGCCGGCGGGGCGGCTCCGCCGCGAAGGCGCGCAGGTCCGCCCGTCCGGCCGCGGTGAGGGTGAACATGCGCTTGTTGGGACGCCGTTCCTGCTGCACCACACGCGCCGCGACCAGCCCGTCCCGCTCCAGGCGGTCGAGTTCCCGGTAGAGCTGCTGCGGGGTCGCGGGCCAGAAGTTCGCCAGCGCCACGTCGAAGACCTTCGACAGCTCGTAGCCCGACGCCTCGCCCTCCAGCAGGGCGGCCAGCACGGCGTACTTCAGGGACATGTGGACACGCTAACAGCAGGCGATTATTGTTCCCCGCACCTAATCAACAAATTGACTATTTATTTCGGCCGGTCAGCTCCGAACGCCCTGTCTTTCCTCCCGGCCCCGCCCCCTGAAACCCCGAGGTGATCCCATGCGCGCGTTCCGCGAAGCGGTCGAGGCCCACGATCTCGACGCCGTCGAGGCGCTGCTGGCCGAGGACGTCGTCTTCACGAGCCCGGTCGTCTTCACGCCGTACCCGGGCAGAGCGATCACGGCGGCGATCCTGCGCAATGTCGCGGAGGTCTTCGAGGACTTCGCGTACGTGACGGAGACGAGCAGCGCTGACGGCCGCGACCACGCGCTCGTGTTCACCGCCCGGGTCGGCGACCGCCGGCTCGACGGCTGCGACTTCCTGCACCTCGACGACGACGGCCTGATCGACCGTCTGACGGTCATGGTCCGGCCCCTGTCGGGCGCGCGGGCGCTGGCCGAGGCGATGGGGGCGCGGTTCGAGCGGATCGTGGCGGAGGCGGAGCGGACCGCGGGGGCGCCGGGCACCTGACCGGCTCCGCACCCCGCCGGCTCCCCCGGGGCCCGGGGCTCGCGCGGAGCGCCCCTTCCGGCCACGTGCGGCGTTCCGCCCCGCCCGCGCCGGGCGCCCGGTGTTGGATGGCCCCATGACCTCCGACGAGCTCGCGCGCCTGATGCGGGCCAACCAGGCCAACTGGGACGCCCGCACCCCCGTCCACGTCGCCAGCCGGTTCTACGGGCTCGACCAGGACCTGGACCCCGACCGCTGGTTCGCGCCCTTCGAATGGGCCGACCTGGGCGAACTGGCCGGCCGCGACGTGCTCCACCTCCAGTGCCACCTCGGCACCGAGACGCTCGCCTTCGCCCGCCGCGGCGCACGCGCCACCGGCCTCGACTTCTCCTCCGCGTCCGTGGCCGCCGCGCGGGACATCGCGGCCCGCGCCGGCCTGGACGTGCACTACGTCCAGGCCGACGTGTACGACGCCGTGGACGCCCTGGAGGGCCGGCGGTTCGACGTCGTCTACACCGGCAAGGGCGCCCTGTGCTACCTGCCCGAGCTGGACCGCTGGGCGGACGTCGCCGCCCGGCTCCTGCGCCCCGGCGGCCGGCTGTACGTCGTCGAGTTCCACCCGCTGCTCAACGCCCTCGGCCCGGTGCCCGCGCCCGGTGAGGGCACCGAACTGCTGCTGCGCCACGACTACCTGGGCGGCTCCGGCCCCGTGCACCGGGACGCCACGCGCACGTACACCGACGGCCCGGCCGTCGAGGGCGCCACGGACAGCTACGAGTGGATGCACGGGACGGGCGAGGTCCTGACCGCGCTGACCGGCGCCGGGCTCACCGTACGCAGCCTGCGGGAGAGCGAGGAGCTCCCCTGGCAGCGCTGGCCGCAGATGCGGCGCACCGAGAACGGCTGGTGGCGGCTGACCGAACCCCGCGTTCCCCTGCTGTACGGGCTGCTGGCCACACGCTGAGACGGCACCGCCAGGGCCGGCCGCGCCGCACCGGCCGACCCGCCCGGCGGCGCCCGCCGGGCCGCGCCGCACGGCTGTTCGCGGCGCGCCGGAAACGGCGGCGCACCACCCGTCGCCGCCCTTCGCCGCCCCTCACCGCACGCCGGAGCGACGCCGTGCGGCCTGCGGTGACGCCGCCGCGACCGCGCGGCGAAATCCGGTCCGCGCTGCACGATTGACGGCGTTCGGCCGAGGGTAGACTGCGGTCAGCATCTGTGCACGCCCCTTCGGGCGCCGGTGCGCGGTCTTCTTTCTCCATCTCGTTCACTTCACCCCGCCGAGCGCTGTCGCGCCTCGACCGGCCCGGCGGGTTTCTCCACACCTTCCGCGATCCGCGGTGAGGTGCTGCTCCGCGCCGCATCGAGGAGCGCCGTCCGCCTCCCTCGCGGCTTCCCCCCTTCTCCGCATGTCCCATGCCTTCCGTCCGTGAAAGGACCACCCCCGTGACCACCACCCTCGAACCCCCCGTCGTCCAGCAGGTTCCCGTCCGGCCCGTCACCGGTGTTCTCGACCTCGACGCCACCGGCAAGGGCCATCTGCGCCCGGTGAACCTCCAGCCGACGCCCGCCGACCCGCCCGTCCCGGCCGTGCTGGTGCGCCGGTACGGCCTGCGCAAGGGCGACCTCGTCGACGGCGTACGCGGCGACGGACGCTCCCTCACCGAGGTCGCCCGGGTCAACGGCCGCCCCGCCCGGGAGGCGCGCGGCCGCCGCCACTTCCGGGACCTGACGCCCCTTCACCCGCACGAGCGGCTGCGGCTGGAACACCCGGCGGCGGCCCTGACCGGGCGGGTCGCCGATCTGATCGCCCCCGTCGGCAAGGGCCAGCGCGGGCTGGTCGTGGCCCCGCCGAAGAGCGGCAAGACCGTGCTGCTGCAGCAACTGGCCGCCGCCGTCGCGGGCAACCACCCCGGCTGCCGGCTGATGGTCGTACTGCTCGACGAACGTCCCGAGGAGGTCACCGACATGCGGCGCTCCGTGCGCGGCGAGGTGTACGCCTCGACGTTCGACAAGGCGCCCCAGGAGCACATCGCCCTCGCCGAACTCGTCATCGAGCGGGCCAAGCGGCTCGTCGAGGCGGGCGAGGACGTCGTCATCCTGCTCGACTCCCTGACCCGGCTGTGCCGGGCCCACAACAACGCCGCCGTCTCCACCGGCCGCACCCTGAGCGGCGGTGTCGACGCGGGGGCGCTGCTCGGGCCGAAGCGGTTCTTCGGGGCCGCCCGGCAGGCCGAGGAGGGCGGCTCGCTCACCATCCTCGCCACCGCCCTGGTGGAGACCGGCTCGCGCGCCGACGACTTCTTCTTCGAGGAGCTCAAGAGCACCGGCAACATGGAGCTGCGGCTCAGCCGTGAGCTGGCCTCCCGCCGGGTCTTCCCCGCCCTCGACATCGACGGCTCCGGCACCCGCCGCGAGGAGATGCTGCTGAGCCGGGCGGAGCTGGCCGCGGCGCGCGGGCTGCGACGGGTGCTGCGGGGCCGGGACGGACGAAGCGGCCTGGAGACCCTCCTGAAGCGGATGCGGCAGACCCCCGACAACGCGGCGTTCCTGCGTCAGGTCCAGCGCACCCTGCCCGCCGCCTGACGGACCGGAGCCCGCCCGCCCCGCGACCCCCGCGGCCCCCGCGGCCGTCGTGTGCGGCATCCGGGTGCCCCTGGGCCGTCCTCCGGCCCGGTCGCCGCCCCGTTCACCACACCCCGTCCTACGTTGATGGTGTGACTGTCGGACTTGTCACCCGGACTGTCGTGTCGGCCTGCGCGCTCTGCGCCACGGGGCTGCTCGCACTCACGCCCGCGGCGGCCTCCCGTACGGGTGCGCCGCACCCCACCGCGGGTCCGGACAGCCGACGGGACGCGACGCGGCAGCCCACGTCCCTGCTGCACCGCCCCGGCACGCAGGTGCGGCCGGACGCGGACGCGCCGCCGGTCCCACGGCTCTCCGCGCTGTCGTGGCTGGTGGCCGACGCCGGCTCGGGTGCGGTGCTCGCCGCCCACGACGCGCACCGGGGCCTCCCCCCGGCCAGCACCCTCAAGACACTCTTCGCGCTCACGGTGCTGCCGGTCCTGCCCGGCGGCATCCGGCACACGGTCGAGGAGGAGGAACTGCGCGGCATCGGCGAGGGCAGCAGCCTCGTCGGCGTCGCCGAGGGCGTCACGTACCGGGTCGCGGACCTGTGGCACGGCGTGTTCCTGAGCTCGGGCAACGACGCCGTGCACGTCCTGGCCCGGCTCAGCGGCGGCCGGCGCTCCACGGCCGCGCGGATGCAGGCCGAGGCACGTGCCCTGGGCGCGCTCGACACCCATGTGGTCTCCCCCGACGGCTACGACGCGCCGGGGCAGGTGTCGTCCGCGTTCGACCTGGCGGTGTTCGGCCGGGAGGGGCTGCGCAACCCCGACTTCGCGCGGTACTGCGCCGTCGTCCGCGTCACCTTCCCGGGCGGACGGCAGGGCCCGTACCCGATCCAGAACACCAACCGGCTGCTCACCGGCGCCGACGGGGTGGCCCGCTACCCCGGCCTCATCGGCATCAAGAACGGCTACACGACGAAGGCCGGCCACACGCTCGTGGCCGCCGCCGAGCGGGCCGGGCGCACCCTCGTCGTGACGGTGCTGCACCCGCGGTCGGGCGGCCCGTGGGCCGTGTACGAGGAGGCCCGGCGGCTCCTCGACTGGGGGTTCGCCGCCTCGGGACGGGTCGAACCGGTGGGCTCCCTGGAGGCCCGCCGGCCCGCGCCGCGGCCGGGACCGCCCGCCGCCACCCCGGCGGCCCTGCCGGGCGGCAGGACCACCGGGGTGCCCTGGTGGAGGGCCGGAGCGATCGCGGGCGCGGCGGCGCTGGGCGCGGCCGTGACGGCCCTGTTCCTGCGGGGCACGGTGCCGCCGCCGGAGGAGACGTCCGCGTGAACGGGCGGCCGGCCGCCGCCACCGCTCCCGGGCGTCCGGAGGGTACGGCCGGGCGCGGCGCCGCCCCGGTCAGACGCGGCCGTTCGAGGGGGGCGGCGCGACCGTGTCGAGGGCGGGTACGGGGCGCACACAGCCGACGGGACGGCCGCCGCCGAGCAGCGGCGCCCCGGCGAGCGCGGCGAGCGGAGCGGGATCGACTCCGGCGCGGGCGAGGGCGGCGGCGGTGACCGGGACCCGGGCCCGGCTCGCACCGTCGGCGATCTTCACGGCGACGGCCCGGCCGTCCGGCAGGGCGGCGATCTGCACGCCCTCGTAGCCGTCCTTGGTGAGCAGTCCGGGCACGGCCCGCATCAGGGCCGCGACGTCACGGCCGGTGCCGGACACCATCTCGGGGTGGGCGCGCATCGCGTCGGCGACCCGCGCCTCGGCGGTACCGGGCGCGGCGGTGGCGATGCGGGCAGCGGCGCGGGCGAGGCCGTGCAGCGACACGGCGAACAGGGGCGCGCCGCAGCCGTCGACGGTGACCCGTGCGACGCGCTGCCCGGTGAGGTCCTCGACGCAGGCGGCGACGGCCTGCTGGAGGGGGTGGCCGGGGTCGAGGTAGTCGTCCAGGGACCAGCCGTTGAGCCGGCAGGTGTGGAGCATGGCGGCGTGCTTGCCGGAGCAGTTCTGCGCCGTCCGGGACGGCTCGCGGCCCTCCCGCACCCAGGCGTCGCGGACGGGCGGGTCCAGGGGCAGGTCCGCGACGTTGCCCAGGTGCTCTTCCGTGAGCCCGGCCGACTCCAGGACGCGGCGTGCGCCGGCGAGGTGGCGTTCCTCCCCCGAGTGGCTGGCGGCGGCGAGCGCGAGCAGTTCGCCGTCCAGGGACAGCCCGGCCCGCACCATGGCGACCGCCTGGACGGGTTTGAGCGCGGAACGCGGGTAGCAGGCGGCCTCGACGTCGCCGAGTCGCAGACGGATGCGCCCGTCGGCGTCGAGGACGACGACGGAACCGTGGTGGACGCCCTCGACGACCCCGCCGCGTATCAGGTGGGCGACGGGCGCGTGAAGGGGCTCGCGGACCGGGGGTGCGGCCGCGGGGGAAACACTGTGCATGACTGCCTCGAAGGGGACGGGACCGGCGGGACCCTGGGGTTGCGGGCCCGGGACGGTCGGGTGGGCGCGGGCGGAGACCGGGGACGCGGGTCGCGCGACGGGCCGGCCGGGAGCGGGGACGTGCGGGACTACAGCGGGACCACCGGACGTGCGGACCGCGTGGGAGGGTCGGGCGGGCGCGGAGGCAGAACGTTCCTCCCTGTTCCGGGCGGAGGCTCCCCCCGCGCCGTCACCCTCACCTCTCGGCCTCGGCCGGAAGCCTGTCCTCACCGGTCGTCGTGCGCGTGTGCGTGCGGCGCACGATGGCCGCGAGGGTGGTCTCGACGCGGTCGAGGTGATGGGCCATCGCCCGCTCGGCGTCGTACGCGCTGCCGTCGGCCAGGGCCTCGACGATCGCCCGGTGCTCGCGGTGCGACTGCTCCCGCCGGCCGCCGAGTTCGTCGAGGAAGGCGGACTGGCGGGCCAGCGCGTCGCGGAGCTCCTCGACGACCCGGCGGAACACCGGGTTCTGCGCGGCCTGCGCCACGGTCAGGTGGAACAGGGTGTCCATCGCGACCCACGCGGCCGTGTCGGTCTCCCGCTCCATCCGGTCCAGCAGGCGGCCCAGCTCGTCGAGGTCCTCGGGGGTGCGGCGGCGGGCGGCGTACCCGGCGACCGGGATCTCGAGGTGGCGGCGCACCTCCAGCAGGTGTCCGGCGGCGTAGTCGCCGAAGGTGGGGTCCCCGACGGCGTCGGCGACGACGAAGGTGCCCTTGCCGGTCCGGGACACGGTGAGTCCCATGGTCTGCAGGGCGCGCAGCGCCTCGCGCAGCACGGGCCGGGAGACCCCCAGGGTGCGGCACAGCTCCGCCTCGGAGGGAAGCTTGTCGCCGATGGCGTACTCACCGCGCTCGATGGCGCCGCGGAGGTGGCCCAGGACCGCTTCCATGGCGCTGACGCGCCGCGGCCCGGCACCACCTGTCTGGCTGTCTGACAGGTTCACAAGGGTTGATGCTGCGGTCGCCGGGTGGACGCTGTCAAGACGAGCCGGACCGATCGGGGCCGCCCCGGATCACACCGTCGAGCACCGGCCGGCCGGCGTGGACCCCGGCCGGCCGTCCGCCGCGTCGGCCATGGACCGGCACGGGTGCGGTGTCACCACACCGCCCCGGCCAGCCACGCTCCCGTGAGGGCCGCTCCCAGGCCCGTCGTCACGCTCAGGGCGACGTTGGCGGCGGCGTAGCCCGGTGCGCCGCCTTCCACGAGTCCGAGGGTCTCGTAGGAGAAGGTGGAGTACGTCGTCAGGGCGCCGCACAGGCCGGTGCCGAGGAGCAGGTGGAGGTGGGGGCCGACGGTGCCCGCGGCCACCGCGCCGGTCAGCAGGCCGAGCACCAGGCTGCCGACGACGTTCACGGCGAAGGTCCCCCAGGGGAAGACCGAGTCGTGCCGGGACTGCACGGCACGGTCGCTGAGGTAGCGCAGCGGGGCTCCGACCGCGGCGCCCGCGACGACCAGCAGCCAGTTCACCTCGGGCTCCCCCCGCCTGCGGTGTCCGGGCCGCCGCCCGGGGCGCCGGGGACGTCCGGGCCCCCACCGCCCGGTCCGGCGGACGGGCCCGCGCACCGGACGACCTCGCACGCGTCGAGGGTGACGAGGCCGTCCGTGACCAGTCCGTCCAGTTGCGGCAGGAAGCCGCGGACGCGGTCCTCGGTGTCGACGATCACGACGGCGACGGGCAGGTCCTCGCTCAGGGACAGCAGCCGCGCGGTGTGGATCAGGGAGGAGGCGCCGAAGCCCTCGACGCCCCGGAACACGCTGGCGCCCGCGAGGCCCGCCGCGTGCGCGCGGTGCACGATCTCGGTGTACAGGGGCCTGCGGTGCCAGGTGTCGTGCTCGCCGACGAACACGGTCAGCCGCAGGGCGCGGCCGGACGGCGCGTTCACGGCCGCCTCCGCTTCAGGACGCCGCGGGAGGCCGTGACCGCGGACCACACCGCGAGGACCGCCGCGACGGGCGTCGCGGCGAGGTACGCCAGTGCCGTGGCCGTCCGGCCCGCGTCGAGCAGCCGCTGGACGTCGACGGCGTACGTCGAGAAGGTGGTGAAGCCTCCGAGCACCCCGGTGCCGAGGAAGGGGCGCGCCAGCCGGTGCGGGGCGGGCAGCTCGGTCACGGCGGCCATGAGCACGCCGATCAGGGCGCAGCCGAGGATGTTCACCCCCATGGTCGTCCAGGGGAATCCGCCGGGAGGACCGGGCCAGGCGAGGGAGGCTGCGTGGCGCGCCGCGGCGCCCGCCGCGCCGCCGAGCGCGACCACCGCCACGACCGGCGCGTGTGCCCGCGCCCGCTCGCGCCGTGCGCCGCGCCGCGGGGTCCGGGGCAGCCGGTCCGGGCTGCGGACTTCCGGGACTGTCATGGTCGTACGTCTCCCACTCGCCGGGCGGGACCCGGGCACGTGCGTGCCGTCCGCCGCGAGCGGGGGCCGTCGGCGGCAGCGGTGCCGCGGTTGGGGTGCGGCGGGCGCCACCGCCGCACCGCGAGGTGGACCGCGGCCGTCAACAGCGTAGCGCCGGGCGACGGGCACGGTCGTCCCGCGGCGGCCGGTCCCTCCGCGACGGACGCGCGGAGGGCGGCGGGCACGGCGGGACGCGACGGACGCGAAACGCGGAGGGCCGGCGTCGTGGCGCCGTGCCCTCACCGTCCGGGCGTCGCCCGGCAGGTGCCCCGCCGTCCGCGGGCCTGCCCGTGGCCGGGGCTTCGCGAGCCGCTCCGGGAACGGACCGGCTCCACAGCCCTACCAGCCCTTGCCGAGCATGCGGCAGACCTCGGCGATGCGTACCTCGTCGCGGCGGTAGCGGAGACGGCCGAGGACTCCCGCGGTGCGCAGCACGCCGAGGGCTGCCAGCAGGTGGAGGTGGGTGGCGGCCACCGGGAGGGGCAGGCCGAAGTGGGTGGCCACGGCGTCCGCGGTGACTCCGCGTTCGCTCCTGCCGGGGTCGCGCAGCCAGGTCAGGATGCGCTGCCGGGTGTTGCCGACGGGAGTCCTCAGCATGTCGTCTCCGTTCTCCGTCCCGCGTGTTCTCCGCTCCGTTCCGTCCTCCGCGGCGGCCTCCTCGTGCCGCGTCCGCCCACTGTGCCGCAGCCGGACCCGTCATGTCTCCGGACTTGCGAGGCTTGTCCGATACCGGGCTTTCGCAGGCCGGGGGGCGGCGGGCAGGGGTCCGGGGCCGCCGGCCGGTCGGTTTTCGAGAAGCGGTTCCCGGCCGGCGCGGCCTACCGTGAAGCGACGGCGCGAGCGGGCGCCGGGCACCCCGTCCCGACAGGAGCACGCCATGACCGACGGCCTCAGGACGATCATCTGCCCCGTCAGGGATCTCGACCGGGCGAAGGCGGTCTTCGGCGCCCTCCTCGGGGTGGAGCCGTACGCGGACGAGCCGTACTACGTCGGCTACAAGGACGCGGGCCAGGACGTGGGGCTCGACCCCAACGGGCACGCGAAGGGCATGACCGGCCCGGTGCCCTACTGGCACGTGTCCGACATCCGGGCGACGCTGGCCGCGCTCGTCGCGGCCGGGGCGGAGCCGGTGCAGGACGTCCAGGAGGTCGGCGGCGGCCGGCAGATCGCCTTCGTGCGCGACGCGGACGGCAATCAGATCGGCCTGCTGCAGGATCCGGCTGCCTGACCGGATCTCCGTGCCGCACGCGAGTGGTAATTGCACGGAAAACTAACGCCCGTGACGGTGTTACCGTGCGGGTATGGCAGTGGAAACGGCCGGTGCGCGGCTGGAGGAACGCTGGCGAAGGATTCTGTCGGCGCACGCGCGCACGATGTGCGAGATCGACCGGGTGCTGCACCCGCACGGGCTGGGCGCGAGCGACTTCGAGGTGCTGGACCTCCTCGTGGCGGAGATACCGCGGGTGGGCGCCCAGTGCCGGGTGCAGAACCTCGCCGGGCGGGTGCATCTCAGTCAGAGCGCGCTGTCCCGGCTGATCGCCCGGCTGGAGAAGGACGGCCTGGTGGAGCGTTCCATGTGCACCGAGGACCGGCGCGGCGTGTGGGTCACCCTGACCGCCAGGGGGCGCGCCCTGCACGCGGAGGTGCTGCCGCTCCAGCGTGCGGCCCTGGAGCGCACGCTGGGCGGCGCGCCGGGCTGAGCGGCGCGGGCCGGGCCCGGCCGCGTCCCCGCGCAGGGGGCCGCTCAGGGGCGCGCGAGGAGGGAGCGGACGCCTTCCGACGTCAGGGTGAGGCGGTGGGCGGAGCTGCCGTCTATGGTGAGCGACAGGTCGTCGGCGGGCCACTGCGCGGCGAGGGCGCCGAGCGGCACCAGCCGGTAGCGGGAGACGAACGGCAGCAGCCCGGCCATCTCCAGTTCCGAGGTGAAGACCGGCACCACCGAGTCGCCGCCCGGCTCCTCCAGCACCGGCAGCGCCAGCGCGCCGGGGTCGGCGGCGTCCTCGTCGGTCGCGTCGTCCGGGACGGGCACGAGGACGTCGCTGTCCGCGAGGGCGTCGAGCGCCCCGCTGTCCTCGGTGTCCAGGGCGAGCGCGTCCAGGGCCCGCTGGGCGGGGGTCATGTGGTTGTCGTTCGCGGGTGTGTCCATGGCTGGCCCCCAGGTAGCGGCTGTCGTGCGGCACCCGCCCGGGACAGGTTCCGTACGGGCACGGTCGTGCCTCGCGTACCCGGAGGGGCTGCCCGCAATCCTTCACGGAGGGGAAGGTTCCGCGAGGTCCGCGGGGATCTCGTCAACGTTCCCCGTCCAGCAGCGCGGTGACGGTGGTGACACGGATGAGCGGCCGGTACAGGTCCATCACGTGCAGCGCCTTGGCGTGGGAGTCGTCGTCGGCGCCCGCGCAGGCGTCGGCCACGACCAGTACCTCCACGCCCGCGTCGGCGGCGGCGAGCGCGGTCGACAGCACGCAGCAGTCGGTGCTGACCCCGGCGAGGACCAGGCGCCCCCCGGGGCCGGCGAGGGCGGCGAGTGAGGGGGTCCACTTGCCGAACGTGGGCGCGTCCAGGACGTGTCGGGCGCGGTCGGCGAAGCCGTCCGTCAGCCGCCACGGCGCGGCGTCGGGCGGCCGGAGCGCGAAGGGCCACCGGTCGTAGTACGCCCGCCACGCGCCGGCGGGCTCCGCGGGCGGCACGAACCGCGTGAACGCGACACGGTCCCCGAACGCCGGCAGCAGGCGCCGTACGCCCGCCGCCGCCTCGTCGTAGCGGGGGGCCGCCCACGGGCTGCCGGGGTCGGCGAAGACGCGCTGCATGTCGATGACGGCGAGCCACCCGGCCGCCCCGCTCATCCGGCGACCGCCCCGGCTCCGGGACCCGGCGCGGCGCTCATACCGCCCTCAGCCCGGGCTCGGCAGCGTCGTCCGCCCGCGCCTCCTGCCGGCGGACCCGGCCGCGGCCCAGGAGCAGCGTGCCCAGGAAACCCGCGGCGAGGGCGGCCAGGACACCGAGGTTGGCGTAGGCCCAGTCGCCGGAGGTGCCGCCCAGGCCGAGCGGGCCGAGGAGATAGCCCTGCCAGGTCAGCCAGCTCGCGGACGCGTTGGTGACCAGGCCCCAGCCGAGCGCGGTCGCGGCGACGGTGAGCAGCAGCGGGACGGGCGGCACGTCGCCGTAGCGGCCGCGCGGGTCGTACAGGTCCGCCTCGGCGTAGTCGCGGCGGCGCAGGGCGAGGTCGGCGAGCACGATGCCGCACCAGGCGGCGATGGGCACGCCGAGCGTGGTGAGGAAGCCGGTGAAGGGGCCGAGGAAGTCGTCGGCGACGAAGACGATGTAGACGGCGCCCGCGATCATCAGGACGCCGTCCGCCAGCGCGGCGGCCGGCCGGGGCACGCGCAGGCCCGTGGACAGCAGGGCGAGCCCGGACGAGTAGATGTCAAGGACGGCGCCGCCGACCAGGCCGAGCACGGCGACCAGCGCGAACGGCACCAGGAACCAGGTGGGCAGCAGCGTCGTCAGCGCGCCGATCGGGTCGGCGGCGACGGCCTCGCCGAGCGCGCCGGAGGAACCGGCCAGCAGCAGGCCGAACACCAGCAGGAGCAGCGGGGCGAGGGAGGCGCCGAAGGTGGTCCAGCCGGCCACGCCCGCGCTCGACGACGTACGCGGCAGGTAGCGGGAGTAGTCGGCGGCGGCGTTCACCCAGCCCAGGCCGAAGCCCGTCATCATGAACACGAGAGCGCCGATGAACTGCTGTGCGGAGCCTGCCGGCAGGGCGTCGACGGCACTCCAGTGGATCTCGTCGGCGACGAGCACGACGTACACGACCGTGAGGACGCCGGTGACCACGGTGATCACGGCCTGGAGCCGCATGATCAGGTCGAAGCCCATCACGCCGACGACCACGGTGAGCGCGCCGACGACGATCAGGGCGGCCACCTTGGTGCCGGTGCCGCCGCCCCAGCCGAGCCGCCCGAGGACGGTCGCGGTGGCCATCGTGGCGAGGGCGCACAGCACCGTCTCCCAGCCGACGGTGAGCATCCAGGAGATCAGCGAGGGCAGGCGGTTGCCGCGCACTCCGTAGGCGGCGCGGCCGAGGACCATCGTGGGCGCGGAGCCGCGCTTGCCGGCGACGGCGACGAGGCCGCACAGCAGGAACGAGAAGACGATGCCGGCCACTCCGGCGGCGAGGGCCTGCCAGAAGGAGATCCCGAAGCCGAGCGCGAAGGAGCCGTAGCTGAGGCCGAGGACGGACACGTTGGCCCCGAACCAGGGCCAGAAGAGGCTGCGCGGGGTCCCCTTGCGTTCGGCGTCGCCGATGACGTCGAGGCCGTGCGTCTCCACCTGGAGGGGCCGCCCCCGCCGCTCCCCGCCGTGCGGGACCGTCATGCCGTCGCTGTCCGTCATGTCCACCTGCCTGTCGGGACGGGAGTGGCGCACGTGGCCGCCAGTGCCCGGAGTGTCCTACGTGATTACCCCATGGCCCCGCGTCGGTGGGCGTTCCTTGCCGGATGCGGCAGCCGGCGGGCGGGCCCCGCTCCGGCGGTGCAGCGGGCCGGCCCGGCCCGGCCGGCTCACGGTCCGTCCGCGCTCCGCCGGTCGTCCTCGTCCCAGGCGCGCGTGTCGCGCGGTTCCGCGTACGGTTCGCGCTCCGGCGGGTGGCCCCCGGCGATCGCCCGCTGCCGCGCGGTCTCCGCGTCGAACTCCAGGCCCAGCAGGATCGCCAGGTTGCTGATCCACAGCCAGACCAGGAAGACGATCACTCCGGCCATCGTCCCGTACGTCTTGTTGTACGAGGCGAAGTTCGCGACGTAGAAGGCGAAGCCCGCGGAGGCGAGCAGCCAGATCAGCAGGGCCAGGAAGCTGCCGGGGGTGATCCACCGGAAGCCGCGCACCTTGGCGTTGGGGGTCGCCCAGTACAGGATCGCGATCATGACGGTCACGAGGACCACCAGGACGGGCCACTTGGCGATCGACCAGACCGTCAGGGCCGTGTCGCCGATGCCGAGGCTGGTGCCCACCTGGCGTGCCAGTGAGCCGGTGAAGACCACGATCAGCGCGCTGACGACGGCGAGGACCATCAGGACGACGGTCACGGCGACCCGTACCGGCAGCACCTTCCACACGGGACGGCCCTCCGGCATGTCGTACACCGCGTTGGCCGTGCGGATGAACGCGGCGACGTAGCCGGACGCCGACCACACCGCGAGCACCAGGCCGACGACCGCCATGACGGAGCCGGTGCCGCTGCCGCCCTGGAGCTGTTCGACGGCCCGGGTGACGATGTCGCGGACCGCGCCGGGGGCGAGCTTGCCGATGTTCTCGAGCACCTTGTCGGTGGCGTTCTTGCCGACGATGCCGAGCAGGGACACGAGCACCAGCAGCGCCGGGAACAGCGAGAGCACGCCGTAATAGGTGAGGGCTGCCGCCCGGTCGGTGAGTTCGTCGTTCTTGAACTCCTTCAGGCTGCCCCGCAGCACCGCCTTCCAGGATTCCCCGGGCAGGTCGGTGAGGGTGGCGGGGGCGGCATGTTCCACCCGGTCGTCCGGGCCGTGGGGCGGCTCCGGCCCGGTGCGGGCGCCCGGCTCGTCGGGGCGTTCGGGTTTCGGGGATCGGCTCATGGGTGCCGGGTGACCCGTCCGGCCCCGTCCCACTCGCCCCGTTCGCCCGGCGCGCGCCCTGTGGCGCGCGCCGGGCCGGACCCGGCCGGACACTCGTCCGGCCGGGTCCGGCCGGTGTGCCGCCGCGGTGCCGGGTCAGCAGCCGCCGCAGTTGTAGTACAGGACGTCCCAGTGGTTGCCCTCGTCGGCGTAGATGTTGCCCGAGCCGGACTTGTACATCGGGGCGCCGTCACCACGCACACCGGCGTAGGCGAAGTTGCCCTTGATGTAGTTGGTCAGGCAGGTGGACTTGCCGAAGTCCAGCTTGTAGCCGTTCCAGTGCGAGTACGTGCCGGAGGCGTGGCCGGTCTCGGTGCCGCCGGTGATGTTCAGCCCGCAGCCGCTGGCGCTCTTCAGGGTCTGGGCGCCCTGCGCGGTGGCCAGGTTGAGCTGCTCGAAGGACGTACACGTGGGGTTGTTGCGGTCCGAGCAGCCGCCGGAGGACGACCAGGTGATGCCGACGTTCCGGAACATCGAGGTGGCCGTGGAGTGGCTGATCTTGGTGACCGCGAACGCGTCGCCCGCGGTCCCCATCACGACGGCGCCGGGGGCGGCGGCGAGCGCGAGGGCGGTGACGATCGAGCGGATCCTCGCGCGCTTCTGAGGCTTCTGAGCCTTCATGCGGAACCTTCCTGCGGTGAACCAGAAATTCCTGTGGGGTGGCTGTGCAGGTGGTGCTTGGTCGTGCAGGGAGATGGTGCCTGGTTCTACGCGCGTCCACCAGAGGACAAAATGGGACATGTTTTAAGCGTTTCGTCCGGTTTGGTCGGGTGCACCCGTGACGTGTCGGACATGGAAGGAGCGACGATCCATGATCACCAGAGAGCAGATCCCCTCGGTGCTCGACCACGCGGTGTACGACGCCGACGGCAACAAGATCGGCGAGGCGAAGCACGTCTTCCTCGACGACGCGACCGGGCGTCCCGAGTGGGTGACGGTGAAGACGGGCCTGTTCGGGACGAGCGAGTCGTTCGTGCCCATCCGGGAGGCCGACCTCGTGCGGGACCACCTGGAGGTGCCCTACCCGAAGAACAAGATCAAGGACGCCCCGCACGTGGACGTCGAGGGGGGCGGGCACCTGTCCGAGGACGAGGAGCACCGCCTGTACGACTACTACGGCATCGACTGGGACCAGGCCTGGCAGGACGCCAACCGGCCCGCGGAGGGCGGCTGGGCCTCTGGCATGGAGACGGGCGGCGCGGCGGGCGCGGCCGGTGCCGCCGGTGCCGCCGGGACCGGCATGAGCGGCGACCGCACCCGGACCGGCCCCGGCATGACCGGACGCACCGGCACGGGTGAGCGGCCCGGTGCGCGAACCCGTACCGGTACGGGGGAGAGCACCGGTACGAAGGCCCGCGGCGGCATGGACGAGCGGGCACGGCCGGACGAGGCCGCCGGCCTGCGCGACGACGCCATGACGCGTTCCGAGGAACACATGAAGGTGGGCGTCGAACGCCACGAGACGGGCCACGCCCGGCTGCGGAAGTACGTGGTCACCGAGGAGGTCGAACAGACCGTTCCGCTGCGCCGGGAGGAGGTGCACGTGGAGCGCGAGCCCATCACGGAGGCCAACCGCGACGCCGCCCTGTCGGGCGAGCCCATCTCCGAGGCCGAGTACGAGGTCACACTGCACGAGGAGCGCCCGGTCGTCGAGACCGAGACCGTCCCGGTGGAGCGGGTGCGCATGACCACGCACGAGCGCGTCGAACAGGAGACCGTGCACGGAACGGTCCGCAAGGAGCGGATCGACACCGAACTCGACGAGGAC
>DASTDN010000260.1:0-12228 GCA_035710365.1 Streptomyces sp.
GCTGTCCGACGTGTTCGAGGCCCGCCGGTCGATCGGCGGGCTCATCGCGCGCCGGGCGGCCGCGCACTGCACCGCCGCGCGGAGCGCCCGGCTGCGTACGGCCGTGGACGCGGTGGGCGAGGCGCCGGACGCGGCGGGCGCTCAGCTCGCGGAGGCCGAGGTGCACCGGGAGCTGGCCCGGGCGACGGGCAACCGCGTGTATCTGCTGCTCACCAACACCCTGCTGAACGCGTATCTGCCGGTCCGTCACGTCATGAGCGCCCCCTTCGCCGACCCGGCGCTGGCGGCGGACCGGCTGCGGCAGGTGGTGGAGCCGGTGACGCGGCGGGCGGTGGAGGAGGCGGGCCGCGCCGCGGAGGACTACCTGCGTCTGACCGCGGAGGAGATGGCCGCGGGCCTGGCCCGCCACCGGCGCCGGCCCGGCAAGTGAGCCCGGACGCGCCGCCGGACCGGCGAGGCACCGGGAAGTCGGTGTGCCGGTCCGGGGGTTGACCCGCCCGGGAGTCGCCTGATTCCCTTTCCGGAGTGGATGAGCCACTGAGCCACTGACCCGCCGGAACGGAGGCGGCCGTCCGTGCCGCCCGGGAACCCGTCCGGGCACCCGCACGAGAACCCGCCCGCCCGTCCGGTCACGCCCGGGAAGGAGAGGAATCCACACATGGCAGTACGACGGCAAGCGCGCTTCGCGGAGACCATGGAGGGAACGCTGCGGCTGAGCACCTCGCCGGGCGAGAGCCGGTCCGTCACGCTCGGCCTGCGGGTGGAGGCGCCCGGCCCGCTGCGCCCCCTGGCGTCGACGGCGGCCACGCTCACGGGCCGTGTCCGCGTCGACGGCTGGGCCGACGATCCGCACGCCACCGGCAGCATGGTCGTCGCCCCGGTGTCGGAGGGCCGGATCGCCTACCAGGTGCGTTTCACCGCGCTGGACGGGCACGCGTACGTCGTGCGGGGGCACAAATCGCCGACGTGGCGCAGCCCGCTGCGGTCGATGACGGTGCTGCCCGTCACGCTGGCCCCGGCCGGCGGCGGGGACGGCGGGACGGCCGGGGTGACCGGTGAGGGCCTGCTGCGGTTCCCCCTGCGGACGGTGCCGTCCTTCGCGGCGAGCTGGCGTTTCCCCGCCCCCGCCGAGGACGCCGAAGCCCTCACCGCGCCGCGCGGAGGAGGCACCCGGGACCGGCTGAACGTCTGGTACAGCACGTTCACCGACCCGGAGACCGGCACCGGATTCTGGTTCCACCACGAGCTGGTGCGGCCGGTGCGCGGCCCCGTCCACACCCACGGCTGGGCCGCCGTCTACCCGCCGGACGCGCCGCCCGTGCTGGAACGCTTCGGCCCGCACCGGCTGCCGGAGGACACCGCCGCGGCCGGGGCACCGGGCTTCCGCTCCCCCGCCGCCGTGGCGACCGCGCGCGAACTGCGGGGGACGGCCGGGTCGTTGTCGTGGGACCTGACGGTGGCGGCGGGCTCCGCGCCACTGCGTACGGTCCCCCGCCTGGCTTGGAGGCGCCGGGTGCTGCCCGCCGCGCACGTCGTCCCCCAGCCGCAGGCCCGCTACGAGGGGTCCGTGCGCGTCGGCGGACAGGAGTTCCGGCTGTCCGGCGCACCGGGGGCGAGCGCCCGCATCGCGGGCCGGGGGCACGCCCACCGCTGGGCGTGGCTGCACGCGGACCTGGACGACGACACCGTGCTGGAGGTGGTGACGGCCGTGTCCGGGCTGCCGGTGCTGCGGAGGCTGCCGCCGCTGGTGTTCCTGCGGCTGCGGCGCGCGGGACGGGACTGGCCGCGCGGCGACTGGCGCAGCTCGCTGGGCGTGCTCGGGGCCGGACGGTTCCGGGCCGAGCCCCAACTGCCGGACTGGACGGTGGAAGGGCGCGTGGGACGGCGGCGGATCACGGTGCGGGTGCGGCTGCCCGGGGGGAGCCGGGCCGCCGTCGACTGCGCCGACCCCGACGGCGGCCGCGCCGTCTGCCACAACACCGAACGGGCCGACGTCCGCGTGGAGCTGGAGCGGTGGCGCGGCAGGTGGCGGCGCGAGGCACTCTGGGAGCTGCGCGGCACCGCGCACGCGGAGGTGGGGCTGCGATGACGGCGGCGGACGGCCGGGCGCTGTCGGCGGTGCTGCTGGACCTGGGCGCGGACCCGGACCGCCCCGGGTGGGAGGACGAGGTCCCGGAGCGTCTGCTGCGCTTCGCGTCGGCCCTGCCGCCCGCCGTCCGTTCGGGGCTGCGCGCGGTGGACGTGGCGCTCGACGGGTTCGCCCTGACGACGACGGGACGGCGGGCCCACCGCCTGCCGCCCGCCGCGCGGGCGCGCCTGCTGGGCAGGCTGCTGCGGCTGCCCGGCGCGCAGGCCCTGCTGGACAACGTGAAGGTGCCGCTGCTGCTGGCCGCGGGGGCGAGCCGGTACGGCGGCCGGGCGGTGCGGCCCCTGGTGCGGGCCGATCCCCCGCTGGACCTGTGCCCGTCGTCCGAGTGGCCCGACGTCGAGCGGGCCGACGCCGTCGTGATCGGTTCCGGCGCGGGGGGCGCGGTCGCGGCGCTGACCCTGGCGTCGGCGGGCCGGTCGGTGGTCGTCCTGGAGGAGGGCCGGCACTTCGCCACGGAGGAACTCGCCTCGCGCCCGCCCCTGGACCGGTTCGCGGACGCCTACCGGGACGGCGGAGCCACCCTCGCCTGGGGGCTGCCGCCCGTGCTCCTCCCGCTGGGCCGTGCGGTGGGAGGCACCACGCTCGTCAACTCGGGCACCTGCTTCCGCACGCCGGACCACGTGCTGCGGCGCTGGCACGACGCGTACGGCGTGGAGCTGGCGGACCCCGCCTCCTTCGGCCGTCACCTCGACCACGTGGAGCGCCTGCTGGGCGTGGGGGTGCCGGACGCCGCGGTGCTGGGCCGCAACGGCGGTCTGGCGCTGCTCGGGGCTGGGCGGCTGGGCTGGTCGGCCGCCGCCCTGCGCCGCAACGCCCCCGGCTGCGGCGGGTGCTGCGAATGCGTGGCCGGCTGCCCGAGCGGCGCCAAGCAGGCGGTGCACCTCTCGGTGCTGCCGGGGGCGTGCGCGGCCGGGGCCCGGATCGTCACGCGGGCGCGGGCCACCCGCGTGGTCACCGTCCGCCGCGCGGGCGTCCGGCGCGCGACGGCCGTGGAGGCGGTCCGTCCCGACGGCACCGTGTTCACGGTCCGCACCGGCCTCGTCGTCTCGGCGGCGGGCGCCCTCCACACGCCCGCCCTGCTGCGGCGTTCGGGCCTCGCCGGTCATCCCGGCGTGGGCCGGCGGCTGGCGGTCCACCCGGCCGTCAGCGTCGCGGGGCGCTTCGAGGAGACCGTCACCGGGCCCGGGGCGGGGCCCGGCGTGCTGCAGAGCGTCGGTGTCGACGAGTGGCACGAGGACGGCATCCTCATCGAGGCGACGGCGGCACCACCGGGCATGACCTCGTTCGTCCTGCCCGGCTTCGGCGCGGACCTCAGGCGGGAACTGGACGGGGCGGGCCGGCTTGCGCTCCTCGGGGCGATGGTCTCCGACCGGTCCTCGGGGCGCGTCCGCGGGGCGCGTCGCCCCGTCGCCTCGTACGCCCTCCACCCCGAGGACGGCCGCCGTCTGCTCCGGTCGATCGGTCTCATGGGGCGCGTGCTGTTCGCCGCGGGCGCCCGGGAGGTCCTCACCGGCCTGCCGGCGCACCCGGCCGTCACCTCGCCCGACGCCCTCGACGACGTCGTACGGCGCAGCGGGCACCGGGGCCTGCACCTGTCGGCGTTCCATCCCACCGGAACGGCCGCGCTGGGGGCGGACGGCCGTCGGGCCCCCGTACGGCCCGACGGCAGGCTGCGCGGCGCGGAAGGCGTCCTCGTCGCCGACGCCTGTCTGCTGCCGTCGTCCCCCGGTGTGAACCCCCAGGTCACGATCATGGCCCTGGCGCACGCCGTGTCCGAGGGGGCGGTGCGGCGCGACGACGGCGGGTGACCCTGTCCTCCTCCCCCGCCGAGGCCGGTCCCGGTGCGGGCGCGGCGCAGCGGGACGGGGAGGAACGGCAGGGGCGGGGGCGGCGCCGTCGGGCGGATCGGCGGCATCCTGCGCGGCGGGCAGCGGGAGACCGTGGCCGGGACGCCTCGGACGTGATGCCCCGCGTCCCGCGGGACGTTCACCGGGCGGTGCCGCGTCATCTCGTCGAACCATCGGCATGGGGCACAGAGTCGCAGAAAACGGAGGATGCGCGCGAGGAACCGAAGCTGCCGGTGTGCAGTCGCGACCGATCCGGAACACCGCGCTCCTGAAGGAGCCTCGGACCGCTAGACGACGTCCTGAAGACGAATAGACTGCGGCTTATTCCCCGGTGGGGTCCGGCTACAGCCCCGGCACCACACCTGGAATGTCCTGGTGTCCTCCGTGACGGGGCGCCAAACGATAGCGCGCGCCCTCCCCGCACTCCCCCCAGGCGGTATGGCGTACGGCGAGGCCCTGCCCGTACCCTGCACGCCATGGCCATTTCAGCGATAGTACTTTTTGTCATTGGTACGGCTTTGACGCTCGGGCTGCGCACATTGGTGCAGTGGCGGCGGACCCAGGATACCGGGCACCGACACGAACCCGCTCCCCGGTTTTCCCCGGAATGGTGGTCGCAGCAATTGGTGCTCCTCACGAACATTCTGGTCGCCGCGGGCCCGGTCGTGGCTCTTATCGGGCTCTCCCCGATCCCGGGCCTGGACCACGGGGCGCTGAACGCGACCGGAGTGGGGGTCACCGTCGCCGCCATCGCCTTCACCTCGGTGGCGCAATTCAACATGGGCGATTCGTGGCGTATCGGCGTCGACCAGGGGGAGCACACCCCGCTGGTGGTCGGAGGGTTCTTCAGGTTCGCCCGCAATCCCATCTTCACCGGCTTCGTGGCCGTGGGCGCGGGCCTGGCGATGATGGTTCCGAACATCGTGTCCGTCGCCGGTCTGATCAGCTCGATCGCTTCGGTGCAGGTGACGGTGCGTCTGGTCGAGGAGCCCTATCTGATGGCCACGCACCGGGAGGCCTACCTCCGCTACGCCTCCCGCGTCGGACGCTTCGTCCCGGGAGTGGGCCGCATCCGCCACGCGAACCGGTACGCCACCGGCGGGAACGTCGGCACTGAGTCATAACCCCGGCCCACACCGGCCGCCCGGCCCCATCTGCCATCTGCCACCTGCCACCTGCCACCTGCCACGACACCGCACGGATTCCCCACACCGGGAATCGCCCACCAACAACACCACGGAAAGGCCTGCTGCTGTGAGGGATTTCGTCGGCGGAATTGTGACGGACGACCACGACCGCATCCTGCTGGTGCGCCGGGCCGACCATGTCGACCACATGGCCGGACTCTGGTCGCTGCCGGGCGGTGCGCGCCGGGACGGCGAGTCCGACGAGGAGGCGGTGGTGCGCAAGGTGCTCGGCGAGACCGGCCTGGAGGCCGAGGCCGGGGCGCCGGTCCTCACGGTGCACCGGAAGGGTTTACGGGCCACCGCCTACCGGGCCCGCCGAGTGAGCGGTCAGGTGCGGCAGGGCATCGACAAGGGCATAGCCGAGTGCCGTTTCTTCGCCCCCGGGGAGATCCCGGAGCGCACCGTACTGGAAGCGGGCCTGGCCATCGCCCACCACAGGCTGAGGAACTCCGCACAGCTCGACGTCCACGGCTATTCGTCGGTCGTCGACCAGCTCTTCTCGAACCTGTTCTACTCCTACCTCGAACCCGTGCTGCGCTCGCTGGACCTGACGGACTCACCGACCTTGTCCTGGCTGATCACCAACACGCCGCTGCGCAAGTTCAGATCGGTCATCCCGTTCCTGATGTCGGACCGGAGCGAGCGCGCGAAGGAATACGCGCTCGTGGCAGAGATCACCTTCGCGCTCTGCACCATCATCGATGACATCAGCGACTCGCGGGACCAGCGCTACGGATTCCCCACCGCCCACCGGCAATTCGGCCGTCCGCACATCATCGCCCTGGTATTCGGTGCCGTGGAGTCACTCCGGAAGGACCTCGCCAAGAGGTTCGGTGACGCGTACGCCGAGACCATCTCGGATTCCCTCCTGACTTTCAGCCGCGCCCAGGCCAGAAGGTTCTCCGGAAACCACCTGGACATCGACACGTACTTCGAGAACTGCGTCAACCGCAATGATTTCCTGGGCGTTTCCTGGTCGGCGGGCCTCCGGGAAACCGGCCAGGATTCCGTGGCGGACTTCCTGTACACCATGCACCGCGCGGTGATCCCCTCCAGCCAGATGATCAACGACTACTACGACATCTCCCGGGAGGAATTCCGCGACTTCCGGGCCGGGGTGCGCAGTTATTGCACCCTGAAACTGGCCGCCGAGTACCCGGACCGGCGGGAGCTGGAGGACCTGCTCTCCCGTCGGCACGAACCGGAGGCGGAGAGCAAGTACCACGAGCTCCTGGCCGAGTACGACATCGTGGCCAAGGTGCGCGACGACATCTGCACCACCCTGGCGGACATCGCCGGGACCATTCACGACGCCCCGCTCTCCGCCCCCCAGAAGACCGTCCTGGCCTGCTGGAACGACATCCCCCGCATGAACGGCTTCGACGCGGGCGACCGCGACGACGACTTCAGGGAGCGGGCGCTGAGTTTCGTGGACAGCCTGGACGAGTTGTGCAGGGGGCTGTCCTGACAGGCCGGGCCGAGGGCGCCTCCGGGAGGAGTCACCGGACCGGGGAGTCGGGCAGGGAAAGCCGGACGGTGCGCTCCCGGCCGACGGAACCCACGCCCTCCACCGCTTCCGGGGCCGGTATCCGGTCCCCCACGACGGTGCCGGAGAGCGCGCCGGGCTCCGGCTGCTCACCCGTGAGGCGTCGGCCCGGCCCGCCGCAGGGCTCGACGACGTCCGAACCGGCCGGGGACGACCGCGGGGACGTCCCCGGCCGGAGCGGACGGGGACGACTCGCTCACGGGCCCGGAGCAGCCCCGCGCCGACGTCCCCGACGGGCTGCCAGCGGGAACCCGCCAGACCTCCGGCCGGTCCGGGCGGCGCTACGCGGAAGCCAGCACCTCCCCGGCCGTGACCTGGGGAGGGTTGGGGAGCAGTGACGCAAGGCTGTCCCGCACGAAGTCGGCCGCCGCCGAGATGGACGCCTCGGCGCCGGCCCGGTCCTGGAAGACACTGGTCGAGACCATCACTCCGTCCCCGGCATCGACCCAGTAGTAGGCCACGAAACCCGAGACCTGGCGCATGAGCGGTACGAAGCCCTCGTTCACGAGGCGTCCCGCCTCGGCCGGATCGGTCACGCCTTCGTACCGCCGGACTGCTGCGTACATCGCCGGGCTCCTCACAGGTGCTGGGTTCGTCCTTCGCCGGGACGATGTACCCCCGCGACGGCCGCCCGGCCCCCGGGGCACCCGGCAATCACCTGAAGGGCCGCTTCGCGTGGTCCCCGCGGGTCAGCGCACCCGCCCCCGCGGCTTCAGCGGCACCGCCGGCAGCTCGGGGGCCGGCAGCGGAGCCCCGTCGTACCCCTTCACCTCGCCGAACCGCGTCCCCGCCGTCCAGTCCCGCCGGGCCTGCTCGATCTCCTCCTGCGACCGTCCGATCCAGTTCCAGAACATGATCAGTTCCTCCTCGAACGGCTCTCCGCCCAGCAGCATCAGTTCCGCGTCGGAGCCGGCCCGCAGGGGCAGTGCCGTGCGGCCGCAGCCGAGGTAGAGCATGGAGCCCGGCAGTACCGGTACGCCGTCCACGTGGGCCTCGCCCGACATGGACAGCACGGCGTACTCGAAGTCCGGCTCCAGCGGGAGGCGCAGGTCCGCGCCGCGGCCGAGGGCCAGGTCCGCGCCGAGGATCGGTGTGTACGCCGTGCCGGGCGAGGCCGTGCCGTCCAGTTCGCCGAGGACCAGGGTGGCCCGCAGGCCGGGCGCGGTGACGACCGGCAGGTCCGCGTGGTGTTCGAAGTGCGGGTCGGTGTGCCGGTGGGCGCCCGGGAGGGCCACCCACAGTTGCGCGCCGTGCAGGAAGCGGGCGTGCCGCCTCGGGCTCTCCTCCGAGTGGCTGATGGCCCGGCCGGACGTCATCAGGCCCAGTTCGCGGGGGCGGATCGTCTGGAGGCTGCCCGTGGAGTCGCGGTGCAGGACCTCGCCCTCGTGCAGCCAGCTCACCGTCTGCAGGCCCATGTGCGGATGCGGGGGCACCTGCATGCCGGGTTCGTCGGCGATGTCGTCGGGGCCGTAGTGGTCGACGAAGCACCAGGCGCCCACCATGCGGCGGCCCAGGTTGGGCAGCAGCCGGCGGACCTCGGTGGACTCGCCGAGCCTCACCCGCCGCGGGCTCAGGAGTTCACGTACCGGTTCCGCCACGACGAAGCCGCGGCCTCCGCACACCGCCGGGGCCGCCTGCCGATCCAGATTGCTCATGGGGCCAACCTAGCCCTGCCGTGCGGCGTGCCGCGGGAGGGGACGACGGGGCGTGGCATGCTGACGTTATGGGATTAACGCGTGGTTCTGTTCCGTCGGCCGACGCCATGGAGGAACTTCTCGCCGGGGGCGGGCCGTTGCCGGTCGTGGCCGCCGGTGATCCGGTGCTGCGGCGCCCCGCCGAGCCGTACGACGGGCAGTGGGCGCCCTCGCTGCTCGCCCGGTTCGTGGCGGCCCTGCGCCTGACGATGCGTACGGCGCCGGGGGTGGGGCTCGCGGCGCCGCAGGTGGGCGTGGCGCTGCGGATCGCGGTCGTCGAGGACCCGGCTCCCGTGCCCGAGGAGGTGCGGGTGGCGCGCGGCAGGGTGCCGCAGCCGTTCCGGGTGCTGGTCAATCCGTCGTACGAGCCGGTCGGCGCGGGGCGCGCGGCGTTCTTCGAGGGATGTCTGAGCGTGCCGGGGTGGCAGGCGGTCGTGGCCCGGCACGCCCGGGTGCGGCTGACCGGGCAGGACGAGCGCGGGCGGCGGGTGGACGAGGTGGTGGCGGGCTGGCCCGCGCGGATCGTCCAGCACGAGACCGACCACCTCGACGGCGTCCTGTACCTCGACCGGGCCGAGTTGCGTTCGCTGTCCTGTGCCGCGGCGATGGCGGAGCGCTGGAACTCCCCGACGCCCCGGGACGCGGCGCGGGAACTGGGCTTCGCGCTGCCGGAGGGGTGAGGGGCCTCTTCCGGTTCTCCGGTCGGGCCGTCCGTCTCCCGAGCGGCCGTGCCCGCCCCGCCGTCTCTCCCGGCCCCCGTGCCCCCGCTCCCGCCGGGGACACCGTCACTCGTCCCGGTACGCCTCCAGCAGCCGCAGCCACACCTCGCTGATCGTCGGGTAGGGCGGGACCGCGTGCCACAGGCGGCTCACCGGGACCTGGCCCGCGACGACCACGGTCGCCGAGTGGAGGAGCTCGCCGACGCCGGGGCCGACAAAGGTGACGCCGCGGACGAGTTCGTGCTCCAGGTCGACGACCATGCGGGCGCGGCCCCGGTAGCCGTCGGCGTACAGGCCGGCGCCCGCGACCGTGGAGAGGTCGACGTCGACGGCGCGGACGCGGTGGCCGGCTCGTTCGGCCTCGGCCAGGGAGAGGCCGACGGCCGTGGCCTCCGGGTCGGTGAAGACGACCTGCGGCACGGCGGCGTGGTCGGCGGTGGCCGCGTGCGCGCCCCACGGGCCGCTGTCGAGGGCGGTGGTGCCCGAGGCGCGTGCGGCGATGGCGGCGCCCGCGACACGGGCCTGGTATTTGCCCTGGTGGGTGAGGAGGGCGCGGTGGTTGACGTCGCCGACCGCGTACAGCCAGGCGTGACCGGTCACGCGGAGGGTGTCGTCGACGTCGAGCCACGTGCCGGGTTCCAGGCCGACCGTGTCGAGGCCGATGTCGTCGGTGCGCGGGGCGCGCCCGGTGGCGAAGAGGATCTCGTCGGCCTCGACGCGGTCGCCGCCGTCGGTGCGGACGACGACGGTGCCGTTCTCGCGGGTCACCGATTCCACCGACGTGCCGGTGCGGACGTCGGCGCCGGCTTCCCGGAGTGCCTCGGCGACCAGTTCCCCGGCGAAGGGCTCCATGCGGGGCAGCAGTCCCGTGCCGCGCACCAGGAGGGTGACCCGTGAACCGAGGGCCTGCCAGGCCGTGGCCATCTCGACGGCGACCACGCCGCCGCCGACCACGGCGAGCCGGCCGGGCACGCTCCTCGCGGCGGTCGCCTCCCGGCTGGTCCAGGACCGCACCGCGTCCAGGCCCGGCAGCGGGGGCAGGGCGGCGCGGCTTCCGGTGCAGACGGCGACCGCGTGCCGTGCGATCAGGGTGCGGCGCACGCCGTCGGGGCCGGTCACGGTGACCCTGCGCGGCCCGGCGAGCCGCCCGTGTCCGCGGTACAGGTCGGCGCCAGTGCCGTCGAGCCACCGGACCTGGCCGTCGTCGCGCCAGTGGGAGGTGTACGCGTCACGGTGGGCGAGGACCGCGTCCGCGTCGAGCGGCCCGCGCGCCGACCGGTCCAGGCCGGGTACGCGGCGGGCGTCGGCCCGTGCGACGGCCGGGCGCAGCAGGGCCTTGCTCGGCATGCACGCCCAGTAGGAGCATTCGCCGCCGACCAGTTCGTTCTCGACGACGGCGGTGGTCAGTCCGGCCGCCCGGGTGCGGTCGGCGACGTTCTCCCCCACCGGTCCGGCGCCGAGGACCACGACGTCGTACGTGTGGGACGCGTCGTCCGCGGCGGATCGCGTGGATTCCGTTTCCGTCATGGGGCCAGTGTGGTGGGTGGTGTGCGGCACGGCCACATGGGTACGTGCGCCGGTACGTGCCCGCCCGGGTACGGAATACCCGCATGGACAGCGGTGTTGTGCGGAGGCTTCGCCCCCGACACCAGGAAGAGGGAACACGCCATGAGCAGCACCGTGGAGTTCACCAAGGAGAACTTCGACCAGATGGTCACGGACAACGAGTTCGTCCTGATCGACTTCTGGGCGTCCTGGTGCGGTCCGTGCCGGAAGTTCGCCCCGGTCTACGAGAAGGCGGCGGCGGAGAACCCGGACCTGGTCTTCGGCAAGGTGGACACGGAGGCGCAGCCGGAGCTGGCCGCGGCCTTCGGCATCCAGTCGATCCCCACGCTGATGATCGTGCGGGACCAGGTGGCCGTGTTCGCCCAGCCGGGTGCGCTGCCCGAGGCGGCGCTGGCCGACGTCATCGGGCAGGCGCGGAAGCTGGACATGGACGAGGTCCGCAAGGCGGTCGCGGAGCAGCAGGCGCAGGCGGAGGCGGCGGAGCAGCAGGGGCAGTAGGGGCAGTAGGACCGGGTGCCCGTCACGCGGGGCGGGTGTCCGCCCCGCCGTCGGTGTCGCCCCCCGGGCCCCGGTCAGCTTGAGGCGCGGTGGATCACGGACGCTCCGCCGACCTTGTGCTGTCCGGGCGCGGTGGCGGGGTCGCGGACCGCGCGGTCGACGAGTTCGGCGAGGTCGCGCCCGGACGGCAGCTCGATGTGGACGGTGCTCAGGCGGGGCCGCAGCATCCGGCCCAGCATCAGGTCGTCGGCTCCGATGAGGGCCGTTTCGCGGGGGATGTCGACGCCCTCGTCCTGGAGGGCGGCCATCAGCAGCATCGCGTACTCGTCGTTGTACGTGAACACCGCGTCGAGGCCGAGGCCGCGCCAGCGGGCGGCGAGGCGGGCGGCGGAGTCCTCGTCGTGTGCGAGGGGGAGTTCGGTGACGGTGGCGTCGGTGCCGCGCAGCGCGCGCCGGGCGCCGGCGAGGCGGGGTGCGGAGAACAGTTCCAGCCCGGTCTCCTCGGGCATGACGACGCCGATGCGGCGCCTGCCGCGTAAGTACAGGTGGCGGGCGGCGCAGTGGCCGACGGCCTGGTGGTCCATGAGCAGGGCGTGGGCGCCCTCGACGGGTTCGGGGCCGAGGGTGACGACGGCGCGGGCGCCGGAGCGTTTGAGGACGGCGACGCCCCGGGCGCCGAGTCCGGAGCCGGGGACGAGGACGGCGACGGGCCGCAGTTCGGCCCAGGCGCGGGCGGCCTCGTCGTCGTGGGGGCCGGGTGTGCCGTACTGGACGACGGTGTAGTCGAGGCGGCTGAGCGCACCCTGCAGTTCGGCGATGAAGCGGCTGTACAGCGCCCCGGCGGGGAAGTCCGGGGCGGGCATCAGGACCATGCGGCTGTGCCCGGCGCGCAGGCTGCGGGCGGCGGCGTGCGGGACGTAGCCGAGTTCCCGGGCGGCGGCGTGGACGCGGCGGCGGGTGGGTTCGCTGATGCGTACGGCGCTGGTGTTGTTCAGGACGTAGGAGACGGTCGCGCGGGAGAC
>DASTDN010000261.1:0-8148 GCA_035710365.1 Streptomyces sp.
CCTCGTCGTAGCCGGTCACCGGGACCTGGATGTCGAGCCGCCGGGTCCGGGCGACGTCCTCGGCGGCGGACGTGAGGACGACGAGGCGTCGCGTGATGCGCCGCGCCAGCCACCAGCCGAACAGCCCCGCGCCCACCACCACCGCGGTCGTCGTGACCAGCGTGCGCTGCTGGAGCGACCGCAGCAGGTCCTCGGTGTCGCTGAACGACTGCGCCACCTGCACCGCGCCCCGGCCGCCGCCGAGCGCGACGGTCGCGACCCGGTATATGTCCTCGCCGACACCGACGTCCATGTGCGAGGTCAGCCGCCCGGCGGCGGCGGCGCCCGCGACGGCCCGGTCGGCGGCCCCGACCGGCAGCCCCGGACTGCCCGGGTCCACCACCGCGCCGTCCGGCCCCAGCACCTGGACGTCCGTACGGGCCGGGCGCAGCAGGTCGTGACCGGGCGCGGAGGAGGAGAAGTCCTCCGGCGCCATCCGGGCCTGCCGCACCTCGTTGCGCACGTCCTGCACGACCTCGTCGAACACGGTCTGCTGGTCCACGCGCACCAGCCGGGCCGCGGCGCTGTAGGAGAGGATGCCGACGAGGACGGTGACGGCGGCCGTGACCGCCGCGAACGACAGGGCGAACGTGGTCCGCAGCGACAGCAGCCGGAACCGCCGCCGCCCGGCCCGCCCACCGGGGCGGCCGCCCCACGCGCCACCGGGCCGACCGCCGCCCACTCAGTCCTCCCGCAGCACGTAACCCACGCCGCGCACCGTGTGGATGAGTTGCGGGGCGCCCGGCTCGTCCAGTTTGCGGCGCAGGTAGCCGACGTACACGGCGAGGTTCTTCGAGCCCGGGCCGAAGTCGTAGCCCCAGATGCGGTCGTAGATCGTGGAGTGGTCCAGGACGATGCCCGCGTGGCGCACCAGCAGTTCCAGCAGCTCGAACTCGGTGCGGGTCAGCTCCACTTCGCGCTCCCCGCGCCAGGCCCGCCGCGCCTGCGGGTCCATCCGCAGCCCCGCGGCCCGCAGAGGAGGCCGGACGGCCTCGGACGGCTGCTCCCCGGCGGCGGACGACGCGCCGGGCGGGGCCCCCTCCGGCGCACCGGACGTCTCCGCCGGTCCGGCCGTCCCCGCCGCCTGGGCGCCGCCTCCCTGGCCGCCCCCGCCGTTCCCGCCGCCCGTGCGGCGCAGGAGCGCCCGCAGCCGGGCGAAGACCTCCTCGACGTCGAACGGCTTGACCACGTAGTCGTCGGCGCCCGCGTCGAGACCGGCGATCCGGTCGGCCGTCTCGACCAGCGCGGTCAGCATCAGGATCGGCGTGCCGTCGCCCTCGGCGCGCAGCACACGGGCCACCTGGAGCCCGTCGATGCCCGGCATCATCACGTCGAGCACCAGCACGTCCGGCCGGCCCCGGTGGGCCTGCGCCAGCGCCTCCACGCCGTCGGCGACCGCGGTGACCTCGTAGCCCTCCAGGGTCAGGGCACGTTCGAGGGCGTGCCGGATCGCGCGGTCGTCTTCGGCGAGCAGAACGGTGTGGGCCACGGCCCCAGTCTGCCAAGCCGCCGAGGCCGCCCACAGGACGGACGGCTCACCACCCCCGCTTCTTACTGCCCTCTCACCCCGGTGGCCGCCGCCCGTCCCGTGCGAAGCTGCCCCCATGCAGATGCCGCTGCTCGTCCGCTCCGCCGCGTTGTTCGTCCTCGCCGCGCTCCTGGAGATCGGCGGCGCCTGGCTGGTGTGGCAGGGGGTGCGCGAGCAGCGCGGCTGGCTGTGGGCGACGGGCGGTGTCCTCGCACTGGGCGCGTACGGCTTCGTCGCCACGTTTCAGCCCGACGCCCCCTTCGGCCGCGTCCTCGCCGCGTACGGCGGGATCTTCGTGGCCGGTTCGCTCCTGTGGGGCGCGGTCGCCGACGGCTACCGGCCCGACCGCTGGGACGTCGCGGGCGCGCTGGTCTGCCTGGCGGGCATGGCCCTGATCATGTGGGCCCCGCGGGGCGGCGCCTGAGCACCCGGCACGGCCGGACCCCCGCAGGTCTGCCGTCCGGGCGGCCCGTACGGCCACCGTCGGTCCCGCCCGTGCCTGGCTTACCCTCGACGCAGACCACGCGTCCGCACACGCCCCAGGAGCAGCCATGGCCACCGCCGCACCGCCCGCCGCCTCGCGCATCGCCGTCGTCACGGGCGCGAGCAGCGGCATCGGCGCCGCCACGGCCCGGCAGCTCGCCGCCGCCGGCTACCGCGTCGTCCTCACCGCCCGCCGCAAGGACCGCATCGAGGCTCTGGCGGACGAGATCAACGCGGCGGGCCACCGGGCGACGGCGTACCCCCTGGACGTCACGGACCGCGCGGCCGTCGACGAGTTCGCGACGGCGTTCCGCACGGTGGGCGTGCTCGTCAACAACGCGGGCGGCGCGCTGGGCGCCGACCCGGTCGCGACCGGTGACCCGGCCGACTGGCGCCGGATGTACGAGACGAACGTCCTGGGCACCCTGAACCTCACCCAGGCCCTCCTGCCGGGGCTGGAGGCGAGCGGCGACGGCACGGTCGTGGTCGTCTCCTCGACGGCCGGCCACGGCACGTACGAGGGCGGCGGGGGCTACGTCGCCGCCAAGCACGGCGCCCACGTCCTCGCCGAGACGCTGCGCCTGGAGATCGTCGGCCGCCCGGTCCGCGTCATCGAGGTGGCGCCCGGCATGGTGCGGACGGAGGAGTTCGCCCTGACCCGCTTCGGCGGCGACGAGGAGCGGGCGGCCAAGGTCTACGAGGGTGTCGCCGAGCCCCTCACCGCGGACGACGTGGCCGACACGATCACCTGGGCGGTGACCCGTCCGAGCCACGTCAACATCGACCTCCTCGTGGTCCGCCCCCGTGCCCAGGCGTCGAACACCAAGGTCCACCGGGAGCGGTGACGCGGGACGACGCGCGCGCGGTGGCGCCTCGGCCGCCTCGGCTCCGGCACCCGCCTCGTGGCCGTCGTCGTGATCCGCGCGGTGGCCCGCGCGACGTGACGGGCGCTCACGCGGGGCGGGCCGCGCGCCGGCGCGCCCCGCGCGGGGTCATCCCTTCACGCAGACGACCTGCTTCAGCTTCGCCACGACCTGCACCAGGTCACGCTGCTGGTCCATGACCTGCTCGATCGGCTTGTACGCGCCCGGGATCTCGTCCACGACACCGGAGTCCTTGCGGCACTCCACGCCCCGCGTCTGCTCCTCCAGGTCCCGCACCGTGAAGCGCCGCTTCGCCGCGTTGCGGCTCATGCGGCGCCCGGCCCCGTGCGAGGCCGAGTTGAAGGCCCGTTCGTTGCCGAGGCCCTTGACGATGTACGAACTGGTGCCCATCGACCCCGGGATGATCCCGTACTCCCCGGAGCCGGCCCGGATCGCCCCCTTGCGCGTCACCAGGAGGTCCATTCCGTCGTACCGCTCCTCGGCCACGTAGTTGTGGTGGCAGGAGATCTCCGGCTCGAAGGCCGGCTTCGCCTTCTTGAACTCCTTGCGGACGACGTCCTTGAGCAGCGCCATCATGATCGAGCGGTTGTACCTGGCGTACTCCTGCGCCCAGAACAGGTCGTTGCGGTACGCCGCCATCTGCGGGGTGTCCGTGACGAAGACGGCGAGATCGCGGTCGACCAGCCCCTGGTTGTGCGGAAGCTTCTGCGCGACACCGATGTGGTGCTCGGCGAGTTCCTTGCCGATGTTGCGGGAACCGGAGTGCAGCGTGAGCCACACACCGTCGTCGGAGTCGCACAGGACCTCGACGTAGTGGTTTCCGGAGCCCAGCGTCCCCATCTGCTTCCCGGCCCGCTCCCCCCGGAACCTCACCGCTTCCGCGACCGTGTCGAACCGGCCCCAGAAGTCGTCCCACCCGGACAGGGCGAAGCCGTGCAGGCGGCCCGGGTCGACGGGGCTGTCGTGCATCCCGCGGCCCACCGGGATCGCCTGCTCGATCTTCGAGCGCAGGCGGGACAGGTCGCCGGGCAGGTCGCTCGCCGTGAGGGACGTCTTCACCGCGGACATGCCGCAGCCGATGTCGACTCCCACCGCGGCCGGGCACACCGCGCCCCGCATCGCGATGACCGAGCCGACCGTCGCGCCCTTTCCGTAGTGCACGTCCGGCATGACGGCGAGGCCCTCGATCCACGGCAGGGTGGCCACGTTCCGCAACTGCCGGAGCGCCGCCTCCTCGATCGACGCGGGGTCCGCCCACATCCGGATCGGCACCTTCGCACCCGGCATCTCCACGTACGACATCTCGCCCCATTCCCCCATACACCAACAGAAGCCTTGTAACGCAAAACCGGCGCCAAGGTCAACGAATGGGACATCGGACCGGCGTGCGCAGCAGTGCGTGCGATACACATTGTCTGCAGGGCCCGCCCCCGCGCGGCAAGCGATTAAGCAGCGGGGACGGGGGACGCGGCGTCGCACCGGGCGCACCCCGGGGCCCTGGCCGAGACCGTAGGAACCGTGGAGAGGAGCCGACCGTGCAGCGGAAGGCGTACGTACCCGGCGTCGCCGCCCTCCTCGCGGCCCTGCTCGCCGCCTGCACCGGCGGTTCCGGGGACGGCGCGGGCCCGGGCGGATCCGACCCGGGGGGCCCCGGCACCACCGCGGCGACGGCCGAACCCGGCAAGTACCGCACGCTGCCGGAGCCGTGCGGCGTGGTCGACCGCGAGACCCTGAACTCCCTGCTGCCCGGCATCCGTCAGATCGCGGACGGGGAGCGGCGCGATCGGGCCTACGAGGGTGCGGCGACTCTCACGTACGACACGGACCGCAAGGTGGGCTGCCGCTGGAAGGTGGAGTCGACGGACGCCACCGATCACCTCCTCGTGGACTTCGAGCGCGTGGTGTCGTACGACAGCGCGGTGAGCGACGACAGCCAGGCGGAGACGATTTTCGCGCGGGCGCAGGAGGCGGCGGATCTCCCTGCCCCGGCCGCCACACGGTCCGCCGAGGAGTCCGCGACGGAGTCGGCGGGCGGGCGGGGCAAGGGGCCTCAGTCCACGGCCGGGGGTGCCGGCGGCGGGAGCGGCGGGCCCGAGGCGCACGCCGGACAGAAGTCCCCGTCCGCGCCTCTCTCCTCGTCGCCCTCCCCCTCCTCCTCCGCCGATCTGCGGCCGCGCGTCCTGGACGGCCTGGGGGACGAGGCGTTCCTGGACGACGTGCTGAGCAGCTCCGGTTCGACCGCCGAGGAGCGCACGGTGACTGTGGCGTTCCGCACGTCGAACGTCATCGTGACGATCGAGTACGCGGAGCAGCCCGCGACCGTCGGCGTGGTGCCCGACAGCGGGGAAATGCAGGACAGGGCCCGGAAACTGGCCGCCCAGCTCGACGACTCGCTGTCCGGCTGATCCCTTTTCCGCGCCCTCTCACGGCCCCTTCACCTCGCTCCGGAAAGCTTCAATACAAGGACACCGGGGCCGCTTCACCGCGTACCGTGACCCCTCGGACCCGTTCCGACCGCAGGAATCACGAGCGTCACGAGTGAAGGAACCATGCAGCGACGAGCACAGCGAGACCAGTCCGGCCGGCGCGCGAAGCGCCTCACGCGCGCCCTCGCGGGCGCGACAGCCGTTCCCGTGATGCTGGTCGCCACAGCCTGCTCCGCCGGCTCCGGCTCTGACTCCGGCGACGGGGACAAGGGTTCGGCGGCGGCGTCGCAGTCGGCGAGCCCGTCCCCGACGGTCGAGCCGGCGGCGTTCGCCACGCTCCCGGAGCCGTGCGACACGCTGAAGAAGGACACGCTGGAAGACCTCGTCCCGAAGGCCGGCACGTCCGGCAAGGAAGGCAAGTCGGACGACGTGACGGCGCGCGGCTCCTGCTCCTGGAGCAGCCTCGACAACAACGGGGTGAAGGGCTCGCAGTTCCGCTGGCTGAACGTGTCGCTGCTGCGCTTCGCGTCCGACGTCACGCGCGGCGCGGGCGACGACCTGGCGAAGAAGTACTACGCCAAGCAGGTGGCGGACGCGCAGGCCGTCGAGGGCGCCAGGGACGCCCGGTCGGAGCAGGCGTCCGGGATCGGCGACGAGGCGACGACGGTGCGCTACGGCCTGAAGAAGAAGGAAGGCACCTTCAAGCAGCAGACGGTCGTGGCGCGTACCGAGAACGTCGTCGTGACGGTCGACTACAACGGCGCCGGCCTCGCGGGCGAGAAGACCCCGGACGCGGACACGCTGGTGAAGGCGGCGCAGAAGGCGGCCAAGGAGGCGGTGGCCGCGGTGGCGTCGGCGAACGACGAGGACGACGAGGACGGCAAGAAGAGGGACAAGGGCAGGGACGCGAGCGGTTCGCCGTCGAAGTCCGCGAAGAGCCCGTCCGCCTCGGCGTCGAAGGCCTCCGGGTCGCGCTCCTCGAAGTCGCCCTCCAGGAAGAGCTGACGGCGGCCGGGCGCGGCGGGGCGGCATCCTAGGCCGTCTCGTGACCTCGGGTCTCCGCAAGCCTTCCCAAACACCTCACCGGGCCGCAACTCAACCCCCGCGCAAGCCTGCTGACGGAGCCCGGCCCCCCGCGGGGACCGGGCTCCGCCCGTCCTGCCGACGCGCCGCCCGCACGCATGTGCCACTCTGTTGCGCGCACACCGCACGCGAGGGAGGGGAGTACAGGTGGCCGCGCCACTGAAGCTGACACGGACGCACCGCATACTCATCGGCGTGGTCGTCTTCGGTGCCGTGATCATCGCCGGCATCGGTTTCGCGGGGTCCTACGCGGCCGTCCGCGAGCTGGCCCTGAAGAAGGGCTTCGGGCAGTTCAGCTACGTCTTCCCGATCGGCATCGACGCGGGCATCTGTGTGCTGCTCGCCCTGGACCTCCTCCTCACCTGGATCCGTATCCCGTTCCCGCTGCTGCGGCAGACGGCGTGGCTGCTGACGGCGGCGACGATCGCGTTCAACGGCGCGGCGGCCTGGCCGGATCCGCTGGGCGTGGGCATGCACGCGGTGATCCCGGTGCTGTTCGTGGTGGCGGTGGAGGCGGCGCGGCACGCGATCGGCCGGATCGCGGACATCACCGCGGACAAGCACATGGAGGGCGTCCGCCTCACTCGCTGGCTGCTCTCTCCCGTGCCGACGTTCCTGTTGTGGCGGCGGATGAAGCTGTGGGAGCTGCGGTCGTACGAGCAGGTCATCAAGCTGGAGCAGGAGCGGCTGGTCTACCAGGCCCGTCTGCGGTCCCGCTTCGGCCGCGCCTGGCGCCGCAAGGCCCCGGTGGAGTCCTTGATGCCGCTGCGGCTGGCCCGGTACGGGGTGCCGCTGGCGGAGACCGCCCCGGCGGGCCTGGCCGCGGCGGGCATCGAGCCGGCGCTGATTCCGCCGCCTCCGCAGGCCACCACGCCGGAGCTGGAGGCCGGGACGGCCCGGCCCGCGGAGCACGCCCGGCCGGAACCGGCCGAAGAGGAGCGGAGCTGGTTCAACAACCCGAAGAGCGTGCGCTATCAGGGCGGTTACGACCCGGACTTCGAGCCGCCCGCGTACGGCCCTCCGCAGGAGCAGCAGGCGTTCTACCACGGGCAGGAGCAGCAGGACGCGGCCCCGGTCCCGCGGCCCCGCACGGCCGGGCCCGGCCCCCGGGCCGCCCACACGCCGGTGCCAGTGCCGGTCCCGGAACAGGCCCGGGTCCCGGAGCGGGCCCCGGTGCCGGAACCGGTCCACGAGCAGGCGCCGCAGCCGGAGCCGGAGCCGCACGTGCAGGTGCCGAACGGTGCCGGGGGCATGCGCCCGCTGGGCGAGGGCGTCGCGGACGCGGCCCCTTCGGACGAGGAGCTGTACCAGGTGTTCCGGTACTCGATAGAGGGTGAGGGCCTGCCCACGCCGGGCACCTTCGCCGCGAACGTCGAGGCGTCGTACGGGATGCGTCTGCAGTCGCGTGAACTGAACCAGTACATGGACCAGTTCGCGGCCCGTCTCAACAACGAGCTGCTGGAGGACCACATCGCCTGAGCGGTGCGGTCACACGGGGCGGAGCCCCGGCCGGAGGGATTCCGGACGCTGTTGGTAAATCCGCCCTGCTGGATCTCATCCAGCAGGGCGGATTGCTGCGAAGGGTGAGACTCGGGTGCGGGCGAGGGGCTTGCCGGTGAGCCAGGCATCGAGGCGGGCGAGGTTGACGGCGGCGCCGGTGAAGTGGTGTTGCAGCCGAGTCTTGGCGAGGCCGCGGTAGCGGGAT
>DASTDN010000262.1:0-6327 GCA_035710365.1 Streptomyces sp.
GGGGACGGCGGCCCCGGGTGACGGCGCCTTCTCTCCGGCTCGGTCCCGGGGCCCCGGGGCGGGGACGGCGGGCCCCGGCCCGGCGGCCCGCGTGGACCCGTCGGCGCGGGGCACCGTCTCCCCCTCGGGGGCGTCAGCAGAGTTCGAGGGCACCGGTGTTCCATCCTTCCAGCCGTATCGCGCGTCCCGCGGCGGGGGCGTGGCGCCAGTCCACGGGGATGCGGACGCGTTCGCCGGGGAGCAGGTCGAGCATGTTGTCGCCGAAGGCGGCCCAGCCGGGGGCGGTGATCGGGCGGGCGTCGGTGAGGACCACGCCGAGGGCGGCCGCTCCGCCGGTGTGGACGACGGTGACGTGGTCCTCTGCCGCGGTGGCCTCGAGGTGCGCCCCGGGCAGGTCGAGGAGCGGGGCGAGGTCGGCGGTGCGGGTGTGCAGCCAGCGGTTGGCGGCGAGGGTCCGGCCGGCGGCGTCGTGCAGGGTGAGATCGAGGAGGAAGACGTCGGTGGTGAGGCCGTCCAGCGGGGTCTCCCAGTGGCCCGCGGGGGTGGCGGGCACCGAGGTGTGCGGTCCGGGCTCGGCCGGCCGGCCGAGCGGAGCGCTGTGTTCGGCGAGGAGCGCGCCGTGGGCGTCGGTGAGGCGGGCCGTGACGGTCCGGCCGCGTCCGTGCTGGTCCCAGGCCCACAGTTCGGCCGTGAAGGCGGGGTGTCCGTGCCAGGCCTGGGTGGCGAAGCGGGCGCAGACGTGCGCGGGGCGGTAGGCGCGGCGCACCCCGTGGTAGGCGGGTTTGGGGTCGCCGCGGTGGTCGACGGCGGCGGTGCACCAGGCGTTGGGGAACGGCTCGTTGAACTGCCAGGGGATGGTGCCGCTGCTGCGCGGGGCGCGGCGCAGGTTGGCCTCGACGGCGTAGCGCAGTCCGTCGTACTGGAGTTGCTGCGAGGCGCGGCGTACCAGGTCGGGGGTGGTGAGGCGGCCGCCGAAGGACGCCTGGACGAGGGGGGTGTTGTTCCACCAGGCGCCGAGGTGTTCCATGAGCGGGTTGTCGCGGCCGGTCGGCCGGCGGCGGTCCGCGGGGACGACGGCCTCCCAGGTGCGGGCGTTCGCCATGCCCTCCACGCCGAACTCGCTGTGCAGCAGGCAGGTGCCCGCGTCGTACAGGGTGTGGTGGGCGCCGATGCCCTGGTGTTCCCAGGGTCCGTGCACGTCGTGCTGGGCGTCGGGGGCGTTCTCGACCAGGTCGAGGCGGTTGAGGAAGGCGGGGCCGGAGGGCGAGCCGGGCAGCCAGGCGCGTTCCGGGTCGAGTTCGGCGACGACGGCGGCGAGCGCGGCGACGACGGGGGAGGTCCGCTCGTCCAGGGGGCGGGCGGCGGCCGTGTCGTGCAGTTCGTTGCCGGGGCCCCAGACGGCGAGCGAGGGGTGGGCGCGCAGCGCGGGGACGACGGCGCGCGCCTCGCGTTCCATGAGCGCCACGTAGTCGTGGTCGGCGGCGGGCACGCTGTCGATGCCGGAGCTGGAGAGGCTGAACTCCTGCCACACCAGCAGTCCGAGACGGTCGCAGTGCCGGTAGAAGTCGGCCGTCTCGACGAGGCCGCCGCCCCACACGCGCAGCAGGGTGACGTGGGCGTCGGCGGCCAGTCGCAGCAGGTGGGCGAGGCGTTCGGGGCGCGGCACGCCGTAGAGGGCGTCCTGCGGGACCCAGTTCCAGCCCTTGAGGTGGATGCGGCGGCCGTTGACGTGGAGGGTGTACGGGAGGGCGCCCGCGGGGGCGCCGGGGTTGGGGACGAGGCCGATCCGCCGGAATCCGGTGGTGGCCCGGTGGTGGCCCACGGTGCGCCCGGCGGTGTCCACGAGGGTCACCTCGACCTCGTACAGGGGCTGGTCGCCGTGGCCGTTGGGCCACCACAGGCGTGGTGCGGGGACGGGCAGGCCGAGGGTGGCGGACCAGTCCCCGGCCTCGACGGCCCGTGCGGCGCGGGCGACGACCCCGCCGTCGGGCGAGCGGACCTCGGCGCGCAGTTCGCCGGCGGCCGCGGCCTCCACCGAGGCGCGGACGTGTACCTGGCCGCTGTCGAGGGAGGCGGGGGTCCCGGTGCCGATGTGCGCGGTGACGAGCCGCAGGGGGCCCGCGATCTCCAGGGCCACCGGTTTCCAGATGCCCTGGTGGACCAGGCGGGGGCAGAAGTCCCAGCCGTAGCCCATGCGGGACTTGTGGACGCGTACCCGTTCCGTCCGGCCGACCTGCGGTTCGTTCGGCGGGGCGGGGTGGACGGCGACGGCCAGGAGGTGCGGGCGGCCGTCGGCGAGCTGTTCGGTGACGTCCACCTCGAACGGGACGAACATGCCGCTGTGGTGGGCGACGATCCGGCCGTCGACGAGGACGGTCGCGTCGTGGTCGACGCCGTCGAACCGCAGCACCGCCCGCTCGCCGGGGGCGAGCGGCGCGGCGGTGGTGACCTCGCGGCGGTGGAGCCAGGTGCGCTGGGGCACCCACTCCGCCGCGAGGCTGTTGTCGGCGTGGTAGGGGTCGGGCAGTTGCCCGGCCCGGTGCAGGTCGTCCAGTACCGAGCCGGGCACGCGGGCGGCGAACCATCCCGGTTCGCCGGCCGGCCGTCCGGGGCCGGCGAGCCACCGCCAGGTGTCGCCCAGACAGCCCCGGATCTCCCAGCCGTCGCCGGACAGGGGGTACGACGTCACTGGCCGGCGGTCCTCTCCAGCAGGTCCGTCTCCGTGACCGGCGCCTTCGCGTCGTGCGGCACGCGGAAGGTCTTGATCTCGTGCGGCCCGAACGCGGCTTCGATCACCCGGTCGCCGAGCATCGGCAGGGCGATCCGGGCCCGGGCGGCGACGCCCCGGGACTCGTAGGCGCGCACGACGTAGTCGCCGCCGGCGTCCTCGTCGCCCTTGACGACGGTGACGAGGACGCCGCCCGCGCCGTCGTCGGCGTGCGCGGCGCGCTGGGCGAGCGGGCCGGTGTGGAAGGTCTCCAACAGGGAGAAGGCGGGCTGGTTGAGTTCCGCGGCGCGGCGCACCGGGTCGGCGGCGTGCCAGTCGCCGGCGTGCGGGAGGAGGGTGTAGCGGAACTCCTGGCGGCCCTGGTCGAGGTATTCGTAGACGCCGTCCGGGTCGAGGACCTTCGGCTCGTGCCAGGCGTAGACGGGGCTGCGCAGGGCGGTCATGCCGATGCGGCCGCCGAGGACGTCGTGGCCGTGCTTGCTGTCGTTGGCGACGGCGAGTCCGGCGCGGGTGCCGCCGGGCAGGGTGCCGGTGACGTCCACCCACGCCTGGGTGGGTTCCTCGGTGCCGTCGGGCGCCCGCTCGATGTGGCCGTAAGGGATCTCGTGGGTGGCGGTGACGTCGGTGAGGGCCGTGGGGAAGCGGAGCTTGAGGAGCTTGAGCCTTTCGGCCCAGTGGACGACCGTGCGGACCTCGACCTGGCGGGAGCCGGCGGACAGCACGAGTTCCTCGGCGAGGGTGGAGCGCCCGTACTCGCTCTCGATGCGCAGGACCGCCCGCACCGGGCCGTTCTCGACGAGGCGGACGCGGGTGCAGCGGAAGGCGCCGGCCTCCTGGTCGTAGGAGCGGACGCGGTGGCCCCAGGTGTCGGAGGCGTCGTCGATGACGACGGCGTGCGGCTCGGGCCGCTCGGGGAGCAGTTCGGTGCCCGCGTCCTTGTCGTGGAGGGAGCTGAGCCAGCCGGTGGCCGGGTCGACGGTGAGCCGGAGGTGCTCGTTCTCCAGCATGGTCCCGGTGGCGGTGACGGGTCCGGGCGGCGCGGGGTGGGCGCCGGGCAGCAGGTGGTAGACGCGGTGGCCGAGCGGCGGGACGGTGGCGCGGAAGGCGATCCGGCCGCGGCTGCCGTTCATGGTGGACTCGGAGCGGGTGAGCTGGACGGGGACCGGGGTGCCGGTCTCGTCCTCCAGGCGGCTGCCGGCCGCCTGGCCGTACTCGGCCTCGACGTCCGCGGTGAGTTCCCAGGGGTGCGGGTTGAACACCACGAGGGGGACGGTGCCGTCGCGCTGCGGGATGTCGATGCGGCGGGCGACGGCCTGCACGGAACGGTTGAAGATCTCGGCGGCGAGGGAGCGGGCGCGGCCGTAGTCGTCGCGGGCGTCGTCGTAGGCGGTGCGCAGGGAGGTGCCGGCGAGGATGTCGTGGAACTGGTTGAACAGCACCAGCTTCCAGGCCTCGGTGAACTGGGCGAGCGGGTAGGGCTCGCCGGTCAGCGCGCGGGCCACGGAGGCCCACTTCTCGGCGCGCTGGAGTTCGTTCTCGGCGCGGCGGTTCCATTCCTTGACGCCGGAGTGGGAGGAGTAGCAGCCGGGTCCGTGGTGCTGGAGTTCGCCCGCGTGGACGGGGATGTCCTCGCGGTCGCGGATGCGCTCGTAGAACGCCTCGGGGTGGGACAGGACCAGCTTGGGCAGGCCGCCCAGGGAGTCGAGGCGCTCGACGGAGTCCAGGTTGGCCTTGGTGGGGCCGCCGCCGTGGTTGCCGACGCCGTAGAAGACCATGAGCTCGTCCTCCTCGGGCGGCATCATGGCGAGGGACTTGTCGAGGTGGCCGCCGATGTCCTGGCCGGGGCTGCAGTACTCGTGGGGCAGCCGGTAGGCGATGACGCGGGAGCCGTCGGGGGCCTGCCAGTGGAAGAACTGGCCCGGCAGGGTCTGCTCGTGCCGCCCGGGGCGCAGGAAGATGTAGCCGTCCATGCCGGACTTGCGCAGGATCTGGGGGATCTGCGCGTTGTGGCCGAAGGGGTCGAGGTTGCAGCCGAGGGTGGCGGCGGCGCCGAACTTCTCCAGCAGGTAGCGCTGTCCGTACAGGGTCTGGCGGACGAAGGACTCGCCGGAGGGGATGTTGCAGTCGGGCTCGATCCACCAGCCGCCGACGACCCGCCAGCGGCCCTCGTCGACGCGTTTGCGGATGGTCCCGAAGAGTTCCGGGTCGTGCTTCTCGATCCACTCCAGGTACATGACGGAGTCGCAGGTGAACACGAAGTCGGGGTACTCCTCCATGCGGTCGACCGCGGACTGGAAGGTGGCGCGGATCTCCTGGAGCCCCTCCGGCCAGCGCCACAGCCACACGGGGTCGATGTGCGCGTTGCCGACGAGGTGGAGGGTGCGGCTGCGGGCGTTCGGCTTCTGCACGGTCATGCGGACTTCTCCTGCCGGGGGTCGTCGGTGGTCGCGGCCCAGGCGTCCACCTGCTCGCTGAGCAGGTGGAGCAGCATCAGGTGCATCTCCTGGATGCGGGCGGTGGCGGTGGCCGGGACGATCAGGGTGTGGTCGGCGTGGTCGGCGGCGGGGCGCCCGCCCTGCTCCCCGCCGGCGAACAGGACGGTGACGGCGCCCGTCTCGCGCGCGGCGGCCAGCCCGCGCACGACGTTGGGCGAGCGGCCCGAGGTGGTGAAGGCGATGACCATGTCGCCGGGGCGGGCCAGGGCCTGGACCTGGCGGGCGAAGACGTCGTCGAAGGAGTAGTCGTTGGCGATGCAGCTCACCACGGTCGGGTCGGTGACCAGGGACACGGCGGGCAGGGGGCGGCGCTCGCGCAGATAGCGGCCGATGAGTTCGCCCGCTAGGTGCTGGGCGTCGGCGGCGCTGCCGCCGTTGCCGAAGGTGTAGAGCCGGCCGTCGGCCTCGTACACCGCGATGAGGCGCCGGGCCACCTCGTGGAGTCCGGGGATCAGTTTCCGGGTGCGTTCGGCCAGTTCGAGATGGTCGGTGAGCTGGCGGGCGGGGTCCTCGGACATCGTGCTCCGTGTGTCGGTGGTGCGAAGGGCTGGTCGTGCGGAGTGCTACTGGTGCGGATGCTGTTGGTGCGGTGCCGGACGGCGGCCGTCCGGCGGTAGGACGGCCGAGCGGTGGGCGGACGGACGGGCCGTGGTCGGACGGTCGAGAGGGGGCGGACGGGGGTCAGGTGAGGCGTTCGAAGGCGACGGCGGCGGCGCCGAGGAGTCCGGCGTGCGGGCCGCCGGTGGCGGGGACGATGCGGACGGCGCCCGCCGCGGGCCCCATGGCCTGCGCGGCGACGCGTTCGCGCACCGGGTCGAAGAGGAGGTCGGCGGCGCGGGTCAGGCCGCCGCCGAGGACGAGCACCTGCGGTTCGTAGAGGTTGACGATGCTGGTCAGGCCGGTACCGAGGAGGTCCAGGGTCTCCTCCCACAGCGCGGTGGCGAACCGGTCGCCGGCCCGGACGGCGGCCGTCACGTCCGCCGCCGTCACCTCCGCGACCGCGCTCAGCGTGGACACGGCGCCCCGGGCGAGGCCCTCCCGGGCGCGCTCGGCGACGGAGGTGCCCGACGCGTACGCCTCCAGGCAGCCGGGCCGCCCGCAGCT
>DASTDN010000263.1:0-25875 GCA_035710365.1 Streptomyces sp.
CACCGGTGACGCGAGTCGCACCGGTGACGTGCTGCCGAATGCCGCGGATCACGGACGTGCGGCGGGGTGTTGCCGGTGCCCGGTCCGATCCGCGTACGAGATGTCCGCCCGACACGCCATGTGCCGAAACCTCCGTCGGTCAGGATGCCCGCTCCGGCGGTGCGCGACGCCTCGTCCGCGGCGAGGCGGCCGGCCGACGAGGCGGCGGCGGGCCCGGTGCCTCGCCGCGCCCGCCGTTCCCTCATGCCGGCCTCGCCGGGCCGGCCGTGCCCTCATCGCCGATGTCCCCCATGTCGCCGCGGCCTTGCGGGCGTTCGGCCTCCTTGTGACACCGGAGGGCAGAGGGCGAGAATGCGTAGCTGCGTCAACTGCCCGTGCGTCGCGGGTTCGTTCCGGTGAGGGGAGCACAGCGATGTGCGCTGCGCGTGCGAGTGGTGTGCCCGTCGGCCCCGCGTGGATCATCGCTCCGGCAGCCGGGCGCGGCGCCTTCGAGACGGCGCGGACGCACCAGGCGGATGTCGCCCTCGTCGACCTCGAGGATTCCCTGGCCCACGACCTGAAGCAGGCGGGGCGGGAGCGCGCGGAACAGATCTTCGCCGGGCCGACGGCCGGACCCGGCGCCCTGGGCATACGGATCAACCCGCTCACCGGCGCCGATGCGGTCCGGGATCTCATGGCCCTCGATCGCTGCGCCGCCAAGCCCGACGTCATCCTGGTGCCGAAGGTGGAGTCGGCCAGGGACGTGGAAGTCGTCGCCGGTTGTCTCGACGGGGCCGGATACGCCCCCCGAATCTACGCGCTGCTCGAAACCCCCAAGGGGGTCGAGAAGGCTTCCTCCATCGTGAAGGCGAAGCGGCTCGCCGGTCTGTTCTTCGGGGCAGGGGACTACGCCAAGTGTCTCGGCTGCGACCTGGACTGGAGCAGTCTGCTGTACGCACGTTCGCGTGTGGTGGCCTGTGCGGCCGAGGCGGGTCTGCCCGCGCTCGACGCGCCGTTCTTCGACACGGAGGACCTGGCCGGGCTGCGGCAGGAGGCCGAGCGAGGGCGGGCCCTCGGGTTCTCCGGCAAGATGGCCGTCCACCCGCGTCAGCTTCCCGTGATCACGACGGTGTTCCGCCCTGCCCCGCCGGACGGCGCCCCGCCGCTGCCATGGGAACGGTAGGCCGACTCGGCGCCGGGGTACGTGACCACCGACGCGACCTGTGCGACCGTTGCGCCGACCCAGGGGCGTCTGCGGGCGCCCGGGCCGGGGCCGCCTCGCCGGCCGGGCCGAGCGCGAAGGAAAGGCCTGGGCCGCGTGCGCTCACCGGGGCGGCATGCGCGCATTCTTGAATGGTCGGGAAGAGATCGAAGTTATTCCTGATGTCTCACCGTCGGATATCCCTATCTCCATGCGTCATGAGAATTCCCCCTTTCGGAGGCTGCTTCGAGGGTACGGTTTTCGCGGAATCGACGCGGGCACGAACTGGATGTCAGCACTCCGCAGAACCGCAAAAGGTGGGGCGACCATGGCAGGGTTGAGGATCAAGCAGAGTGGTCGGCTGTTTCTCTCGAACGGGAGTCAGTCGAATTTCGCTCGCGACTTCGGGGAGGCCACCTCCGCGAGCAACTGGATCAGACCGTCCGTGCACCACACGAATTTCAGCCACCCGAGCGCCATGCTCCAGTACGTGGCCGAGTACACGCACTGGGACGGAAATCACCCCATCCCGCCCTTCTGGTCGCCGACCCTGCGGGCGTCCGGGAACTCCGACTTCGTCATGACGATCATCGACGTCAACCCCTGAAGGAAAGGCCGGTAAGGAAATGCGTGTGCACGCCGAATTCCAGGAGGACGGAACCATCGTCGCGCTGGCAGAGATCATCGAGGAAGGTGATGACCGTCTCGGTGTCCGCCTGCGCCCCGGCGACGGACGCAGGGTCGCGGAATTGTCGGTGCCGGCCGAGTACGTGGACAGGCCCTTCTCCGAACTGGTCGCCCAATACCGCGTGCGGGAGGTGTCCGGCGGCAGTCCTCGGCTGGTGCGGGACTCGTGAAGCCCACGCCTTCACTCCACCGGCCGCCGTGGCCTTTCGGGCGGAGGCGGGTCCTCGTCCTTCAGCCGGGCGGCTCGGGCGACGGCACCGTCGGGAAGGGCTGCCGCGCGGAGCCGGACCGGTTTAACCGTGTCGGTGATGACGCCGTGACGGCGCAGCCACTCGTTGAGGTCCCGTGCGGCCTCGCGCGGGTGGAAGACGGGGAAGGTGCTCCACCGCTCCTCATGCGTGTGGCTGTCCGCCAGGTCCGGTTCGGTGTGTGACCGGTGGTGGTGGAACCGGTCGACGGCCGGGGCGTAGCGGGCACGCGTCGCCTGCGGCGACAGGTTCAGCGCGGCGGCGATCTCTTCCCAGCCCGCCCCCGCGAGCCGCTCGGCGACGACGGCCGATTCGAGCAGCGGCCCGGTCGTGGCGAGGAGGTGGACCGTGTCGTTCAGCAGGCCGCAGGCGGGCGGGTGGGGCCCGTCCGTCATGGCCCGGGCTGTCACGGTGCCGGCGGTCTCGGCCAGCGTGCAGGCGAGCCAGGCGGTGACGAGCCGTGCGACGTCGGCCGCCGGGTGACCACCGGCGTCCGTGTCACCGGCAGCCCGTGACGCGCGGCTGCGGTCAGCCACGGCTGACGTATGCGGCGGTCATGATCACGGCAGTCGACGCGATGACTCCGCGCAGGACCCGGGCCGGCAGCCTGCGCGCCAGGTGGGCTCCGCCGAAGCCGCCCGCCGCCGCACCCCCGAGCATGGCCGCGAGCGGCACCGGCTCGGACAGCGCGTCGGATGCGGCCAGGAAGACGCCGGCCGAGCTCAGGTAGACCGCGGCGACCAGCACGATCCTCATCGGGTTGCCGTCCGCCGGATCCAGCCCCAGACCGGCGCCCCACAGTGCCAGCATCATGATGCCTACGGCCCCGCCGAAGTATCCGCCGTAGACCGACAAGAGGAACTGGCCCCCCAGTACCGCTCCGGAGCCCCTGCGGACCGGCCCGGCGGCCGCTCCGGCGGCCCATGCGGCCAAGCGGTCCCGTGACAGCAGCAGCAGCGTGGCACCCGCCAGCAGCCACGGCACCGCCACGTCGAACGACCGCGCGGGCAGAAGCAGCAGCAGGACGGCCCCGGCCAGCCCCCCGCAGGCGCTGGCCGCTGCGAGCCTCGGCACGGAAACCCCGCCCACCGGCGCCATGTCACGCCGGTACACCCACGCGCCCGCAGCGGCTCCCGGCACGAGGGCGATGGTCGCCGACGCGTTCGCCGTGACCGGGGGCAGCCCCGCCTGGACCAGCGCCGGCAACGCGATGAACGTACCTCCGCCGCCGACGGCGTTCAGCGCTCCCGCGGCCACACCGGCCATCAGCACCCACAGAGTTTCCGTCACCGGTCGAGGATGACGCGCGCGGGACCGGCTGCACAATGCGCCATCGACGTACCGAGCCTATGCCTCAGTCGTAGGCTCGGGCTCATGCGCTACGACCTCGACGACCTCCGGTTGTTCCTCGCCACCGTGGAGGAGGGCTCCATCACGGCCGGTGCCCACCGGGTGCATCTGAGCCTTCCCTCGGCGAGCGCACGCATCCGGGCGCTGGAACACCACGCGGGCGTGGACCTTCTCGTGCGCGGGCGACGCGGCGTACGCCCCACGCCCGCGGGAGCGACCCTGCTCCGCCACACTCGCGACGTCCTGGCCCGGACCGCCCGGCTGGAAAGCGCCGTCACCAGCTACGCGCGATCGCCCACGGCGCCCCTGGACCTGCTGGTCGGAGGCTCGGCCATGCACGGCATGGTTCCCCGGGCCCTGGTGACGTTCCTGCGGGACCACCCGGACGTCGACGTACGCGTCACCGAAAGCCGGACTCCGCACACCGTGCGAGCCCTTCTCGACGGTGAGGCCGACCTGGGGGTCGTCGTCGAGGACGAGGCACTCGGCCACGGCCTCGTCACCGAACTGCTCACGGACGACTCGCTCGTCGTCATCGGGCAGGCGGGCGGTGTCCTCACCGACCGCGCGGCGCTGCCCTACGGCGAAGTCGCCGAACGCCCCTCGTCGGGCTCACCGCCGACGCCTCGCTGCGCCGGTGGATCGAAAAGCACGCGGCACCACACGCCCCGGCCGTGCGCTACCGCACGACCGTCGGCAACCTGAGCGTCGTCTGCGCCCTGGCAGCCGCCGGGGTGGGACTGGCCGTCGTGCCGCGCCACGCGGTCGACGCGTCCCTTCCGCTGGACGTCTGCACGCTCCAGGACCCCTGGGCCCGCCGTCGTCAACTGCTCGCCCGGGGTCCCGCGCAGGAGTCCGTGCCTCAGACGGTCGCGGCCCTGGCCGCCCACCTGCGCCGGGCCGCAGGCACCAGTGAACGGCGGGAGGCGACGTGACGCGGGGCGGGGAACCCGGGCGGGGTGCGGTCCTCAGGCGGCGGGCGGGAACCGGAAGAGGCGGGCCCCCGGGCGGCGGGAGCGGGGACCGGAGGGGTGACGGGCCCCGGGCCGCCGGAGCGGGGACCGGGGGACGGACCCCCGGTGGCAGGCGCGGGGCCGAGTGCGCGGAGGAGATCGACGACGTCTCGTGCGGTGGTCCCGTGCTCCGCTCCGCGTCGTGGCAGTGCACCGTGCGAGCGGCACGAGCGGAGGGCCGATTCCCGTACGCCAAGGCATCACTCACGGGCCTTGCGGGCAGGCGGGACGTTGTTCCGATCCGATCCGTACCGAACGTCTCAGGGGGTCTTCCGTGTCCGCAGCCGAAAAGAATGCCGCTGCCTCACCGGAAAGAGGGGACGACACACCACTCAAGCGGGCCATCGGCCCCAAACTGCTGATCCTGTTCGTGATCGGCGACATCCTCGGCACCGGCATCTACGCCACCACCGGTCAGGTCGCCGGAAAGGTCGGCGGGGCACTGTGGCTGCCGTTCGCCATCGGATTCGTCGTAGCCGTCCTGACGGCCGCCTCGTACGTCGAACTCGTCGGCAAATACCCGAAGGCGGCCGGAGCGGCGCTTTACACCCAGAAGGCGTTCCAGGTCCCGTTCCTCACCTTCATCATCGCCTTCATGGTCATGTGCTCGGGGCTCTCCTCGGCGAGCGCGGCGGCCCGCGCCTTCAGTGGCGACTACCTGTCCGAGTTCACGGACTTCCTCCCGCCCACCCTCGTCGCGATCCTGTTCATCCTCGCCCTGGCGGCCCTGAACCTGCGCGGGGTGTCGGAGTCCGTGAAGACCAACGTGGTCCTCACCGTGGTCGAACTGACCGGTCTCCTCGTCATTCTCACCATCGGTGCCTGGGCCGTCCTGACCGGCGACGGTGAACCTTCACGGCTCGGCGAGTTCCAGGCGGAAGGCACCGGTTTCACCCTGTTCACGAGCGTGCTGGGAGCAACAGCCCTCGGTTTCTTCGCCTTCGTGGGCTTCGAGGACTCCGTCAACATGGCCGAGGAAACCAAGGACCCGGTACGCACGTTCCCGCGCGCCATCTTCATCGGCGTCGCCGTCACCGGCACCATCTACGTCCTGGTCGCCCTGATCTCCTCCCTGCTCGTCGACTATCGCGTACTGGAGGGCTCCAGCGGCCCGCTGCTGGAGGTCGTCAAGGCGGGCGGGATCGACTTCCCGCCCAAACTCTTCGCGCTGATCGCCCTGTTCGCCGTCACGAACTCGGCGCTAATCAACATCATGATGGCGTCCCGCCTCTGCTACGGCATGGCGAACGAGCGCATCCTGCCGCCTGCCCTGGGCCGTGTCCTGCCGCGACGCCGCACACCGGTCGTCGGCATCGTCTTCGTCTCACTGCTCGCCATCGGCCTGGTCTCCACCGGCGAGATCGCGGGTCTCGGCGACACCACGTCCTTCCTCCTGCTGTGCGTCTTCGCCATCGTCAACATCGCCGTCCTCGTCCTGCGCCGCGACCGCGTCGGGCACGAGCACTTCCGGGCGCCGACCGCCCTGCCGGTGCTCGGCGCGATCACCGCCCTGGTCCTGGCCAGTCCGCTGTCCGACCGGCCTGCGGACGTCTACATCCGGGCGGGCGTGCTGCTGGCCATCGGAATCGGGCTGTGGGCGCTCAACAAGGCGGTGATGAAGGTACGCCGCGAGGCGTGAGCCCCCGCTTCCCCGCGCGAGGGAAGGTCCGGCGCTCACGCTGGCCTGTCGTACGGCGGCGGTCTTCCGCCACACGGGTGACCGGGCAGGCGAACCGCTCCGCTCGCGTCCGGTGGCCGGTATGCATGGGGACGTGATGAAAAACGTGATGTGTGCCGCGGCCGTCGCCGTCCTCGCCCTCTTCCCGCTGGCCACTCCGGTCTCCGCTTCCGGCGAGGCCGGTGAGGTGCGGGCGGGCGCGATCGACTGCCCGCCCGGCTACGTGTGCATCTACCCCGAGATCAACTTCGGTGGACAGCCCTGGGTGCGCCGCGCTTCCGACGGCAGCGTGAAGGACCTGCCCTCCTCGATCCGCGACCGCGGCAGCTCCGTCCGCAACAACTCCGACCGCACCGCCCGCGTCTACGAGAAGCGCAACCACTCCGGCCGGTGGGTGTGCGTCACCCGCAGCGGCGGCTCCATCCACGACCTGCGCGGCTACAACCTCAACGATCAGACCCGCTCCCTGAAGATCAACCGCAACGACTGCGGCTGACGGGGTCAAGGTCGCGGACACGCCTCGACGCGGCACGTGCGGGGCGTCGGCCCTGATGTGCCGGCGCCGGAAGGCCGCGGTCACCCAACTCCCGGGCGCTGCCGCGCCGTTGGGATACGGGGTGTCCGGGGTGCCTGCGTCGCGCGGGATCGGGCGGCACCCGTCTTCCAGGGCGGCGCCGCGGTCTGGACCGTTCGGAGAGGGGCCTTCTACCCTGCTGCGGCACGGTCCCCGACCTCAAACGAAGGGCTCATCCCATGCGTTCAGGCAGATCCGTTCCCCTGGGAGCCGCCGTGCTCACGGTGGTGACCGCGTTCCTCCTGGCACTGTTCCCGGCGGCCCGGGCCAGTGCCCTGCCCGCCTGGCCGTCGGTCAGCCAGGGCTCCAGCGGCGCGGACACCACGACAGCCCAGTACCTGCTGCGGCACTACGGCTACGGCATCGCGGCGGACGGGCAGTTCGGAACGGCCACCCACTCGGCCGTGGTCAGCTTCCAGTCCGCCCGCGGGCTCACCGCCGACGGGGTGATCGGCTCGCAGACCTGGCCGTACCTGATCGTCTCCGTACGCCAGGGGGCGAGCGGTGACGCGGTGCGGGCGGCGCAGACCCAGCTCAACGTGTACGGCGCGGGCATCGCGGTGGACGGGCAGTTCGGGGCCGCCACCGACAGTGCCGTGCGCGCGTTCCAGAGCTCGCACGGCCTCGCCGCCGACGGCCTGGTCGGCCCCCAGACCTGGCAGACCCTCCTCGGCGGCAACAGCGGCGGCAACCCGTCCGGTTACTCGCTGCCGCTGGACCGGGGTGCCGTCAGCCGGGCCGCCTACGGGGCCTCGCACTGGAACGCCACCCCTGCCGTCGACCTGATCGTGAACTACGTCCCCGCCTACGCGATCAAGAGCGGCGTCGTCGACCACTACGACAGTTCCTCGTGCGGCATCGGCATCCGGCTGCTCCAGCCGGACGGTTCGCGCTTCGTCTACTGCCACCTCAGCGCGCGTTCCGTCGGCGACGGGGCCCAGGTGGCGGCCGGCACACGGCTGGGCACCACCGGAGACACCGGCAACTCCGGCGCGCCCCACCTGCACGTGGAGATCAGGACGAGCGACGGCGTGGCGCGCTGCCCGCAGAGCTACCTGCTGGCGATCTACGACGGCCTCACGCCGCCCGGACTGAACACCCTGCCGACCAGCGGCTGCACCGGCTGACGCCGCACCAGCAAGTCCCCCGCACACCGCGGCCGGTACGGGCCCGCCACACGTCGTGGCGGGCCCGTACCCGTAGCCGGAGCAGCCGCCCGGCCGGTCAGCCGTACACCGTGGACCCCGGAATGTCCGGCCTCGGCCGGACCGCCCGGCGCGCGGTCGTCACCGACGGACCCGGGAGGCCCCGGCACCGGCCGGCGGACGGTAGTTTTCGGAGGGAGCCGCCGAGACGACCGCGCACGGGGTCCGCCCGGGTCGTCCGCCCCACGGGATTCGGAGAATGATGCAGTCCGGACGGTACGAAGAGGCGGCCGACGCCGCAGAGCTTGCGGCACAGTTGCGGAACGTTCTCTGGATCGGCGGCGGGAGTGGTGCGGGCAAGTCGACGACCGCCCGCCGGCTCGCCGATCGCCACGGGTGGCGTGTGTACGCGACGGACGACGTGATGCATGAGCACGCGGGGCGGACCACCCCCGAAGAGGCTCCCCACCTGCACGAGTTCCTCGCCATGGACATGGACGAGCGTTGGGTGAGCCGGACTCCGGAGGTCATGCTGGAGACGTTCCACTGGTTCCGGGGCGAGGGCTTCGGCCTGATCGTCGAGGATCTCCTTCGCATGCCGCGGGAGCCCCGCGTCGTCGTCGAGGGGTTCCGGCTGCTGCCGCACCTCGTGAAGCCTCTGCTCGCTGTTCCCGAGCACGCCGTGTGGCTTCTTCCGACACCCGGTTTCCGCCGGGCCGCCTTCCGGAGCCGGTCGGTACCGGGGCAGGGGTTCGTGTGGAGGACCAGCGATCCCGCGAAGGCCGGCCGCAACCTCGCCGAACGCGACCGCATGTTCACCAGACGCCTTGAGGAGGAGACCGGGCGTCTCGGGCTGAACACCGTCCGCGTCGACACCACGATGACCGAGGACGATCTCGCCGAGCAGGTGGCCACCGCGTTCGGACTGTGACGCCGGCCCGCCCGCCCGGCCGCGGGCTCCGTTCCGGGGACGGACGCCCTGCGGGGGTGGCAGTGGGTGGCAGCACCGCGTGCGCAAGAGCCCGCCGTCCCGCTTCCTCGCGGGCGCTCGGCCGCTACCGCTACCGCAGAGTGTGGAGGAAGCCCGTGACGATCCGGGTGTACTCCTCGGGGTGGTCGAGGTTGGGGAAGTGGGCGGCCTCGTCGATCACGGCTGTCCGGCCTCGTGGTGCCGTACGGGCGATGACGTCGGCCATGGCTCGCAGCTCGGGTGCGTCCTGCGCGCCGTTGAGGGCGAGCACGGGCACGGCGATCCGGCCGGCCCGGGCATCGAGATCCCTCACCGGTACGTGGTGATCGGGTTCGTCAGGGGTGTGCTTGCCGATGGTCCGCCGGCGCATCCGGCGCAGGCGGGTGTAGATCTCGGGCCGGACCGCGTCCCGCGGCCGCTCAGGGCCGTGCGCCCAGGCGTCGCTCGCGTCGTGCCAGGCCTCGATGTCGCCGGCGGCCAGGGCCTCGAACTGTGCGGCCTGTGCCTGCCGGGACCACGGCTCGGTGAACGGGCGTTCGTCGCCGCCGCCACCGGAGACGACCAGGGCCCGGACCAGCTCGGGGTGTTCCAGCGCGGTGCCCACGGCGGTCACCGCTCCCATGGAGACGCCGACGAGGACGGCGGGGGCGACGTCCTCGTGGTGCAGCAGCGCGGCGAGGTCGTCGACTTGGCGGAAGGGCCGGCTCGCGTTGGCGGACCGGCCGTGACCTCGGGCGTCGGGCGCGATGACGCGGAAGTCCTTCGCGAGGACCGGGATGTGCTCGTCCCACATGGTGTGGTCGAGGAAACTCGCGTGCAGCAACACGACGGGGAGGCCCGAGCCGCCGGTGTCGCGGTAGGCGAGCACGCCGTCCGAGGACGCGAAGAAACGGAGAGGGAATGGGTCGCTCATGACAACCAGGTTGTCATGCGTGAAGGTCGATGACAACTCGATTGTCATTTATCATCGGTGTGTGAGTGATGGAGAGCGCCCGCTGTCCCCCGACGAGACGGGGCCGCGGCTGATGGAGGTCTTCGCCCTGGTGGGGCCGCTCTACCGGCGGGTCCAGCGGAAGATCGAACAGGACGGCCCGCGGCAGGGCCTGTCCGTGGGGGTGCGAGCGGTACTCGATCTGCTGCGCGAGAACGGGCCCATGACGGTTCCCCAGATGGGCCGAGCACAGTCGATCAGCCGTCAGTTCGTCCAGCGGATGGTCAACGACGCCGCGGCGGACGGGCTGGTCGAGGCCGTGCCGAACCCGGCTCACGCCCGGTCCCCGCTGATCCGCCTGACCGGTACCGGCCGCGCGGCCATCGGTGCCGTCGTCGCCCGGGAACACATGCTGCTGCGCGAGGCGGCGGGCGATCTCACCACGGCGGATGTGGACGCGTGCGTCCGAGTGCTCCGCCGGATGCTCGCTCTCTTCGAGGACACCGACGTCAGCGGTCAGCGACCGGGCGCGGGCCCGCGCGTCATTGCCGGCGGACGGTCTTGATCATGGTGTCGGAGTCCGGGCCGGATTCCACGGTCGTGAATCCCGCCCCGACGTACAGGCGGCGGGCCCGGTTCGCCCGCTCGACGCTCAGGCAGATCCGGGTGAACCCGCTTCCGGCCGCCCGACGGGCCGCCTCGGCCAGCAAAGCGCGCCCCACTCCCCTGCCCCGCCATGACGGGACGACGCCCAGCGACAGTTCCGGGACGTCCGCGGCCACGAAGCCGTAGCCGGGGTCGTCGGCGCCGAACAGGCGCAGCCACGCCGCGCCGACCGGTTGTCCGCCCCGGTCGACCGCGACCACTCCGAGATCACCGGGCCGGGGCCACCCCTGGACATAGTGCGCCGTCCGGTGGTTCCCGAGGACCTGATCACGGCTCGCCTCCTCCCGGGCGGGGTCCCAGTTCACCGCAGCCATCAGCATGTCCACGAGGAAGCCCGCGTCGTCGCCGGTGGCCGCCCGCAACGAGAAACCGATGTCGTCCATACGGCAGATCCTCCCTGACCGGGCACCGGGGTCGCACACCCACCCGGTGAACCTCTCCGGTCACGGGCCGGGCCGCCGGCCGGAGCGGGACAGCGGCCCAGGGACCGACCGCCGACGGCCCGTCCCGGCACTCGTGTGGAGGGCGCCGACGGGGGTTAGGAAGGGGGCGCGCTCTACTGCGCCCCGCCCGGACCGGTCGAGGGCATCGCCCCGTTCCCTCATTCCTCGGTGACGACTCCGTCGCTCAGTTCCAGCACCCGGTCGGCCAGGCCGAGGAGTTGGGGGTCGTGGGTGGCGACGAGGGCCGTGACGCCCTCGCTGCGGACCACGGCCCGCAGCAGTTCCATCACCGCCAGGCCGGTGGCGGCGTCGAGCTGTCCGGTCGGCTCGTCCGCGAGGAGCAGGGCCGGGCGGTTGGCGAGGGCCCGGGCGATGGCGACCCGCTGCTGCTGCCCGCCGGACAGTTCGGCGGGCCGCTGCGTCTCGTGGCCGGACAGGCCCACCAGGGCAAGCAGCAACGCCACGCGTTCCTCGCGGTCGCGCACCCCGGCCCGGCCCAGCCGCAGCGGCACACCCACGTTCTCGGCGGCGGTGAGGATCGGGATGAGCCCGAAGGACTGGAAGACGAACCCGATGCGGTCCCGGCGCAGTGCGAGCAGTTCGCTCTCGTTCAGCGCCGACAGGTCGGTGCCGTCCACGACCACACGGCCGCCCTGCGGGGAGTCGAGGCCGCCGATCATGTGGAGCAGCGTGGTCTTCCCGGAGCCCGAACGGCCCTTGAGGGCGACCAGTTCACCGCGCCGGACGGTGAAGGATGCCCCGCGCAGGGCCCGTACGGCCGCGGCGCCCGTGCCGTAGGAGTGGTGCACGTCCTCGACCCGGAGCATCGGCTCGCCGGACGCCACGCCGGCGGGGGCGGCCCCGGACTCCGGGCTGGTGTTCTCGGTCATCACCGCATCCCATACGGAACCGCGCAGGATGGTCAAGACCGAAACAACTCGTCCTTCGAACGCATGTGCCGGGCGGTGGACTCCGTGATATGCATGGCTGGTTGGGGGAGGGAGCGGCTCGGCCGACGGGGTGGGGGACGTAGTGACGGGCTTTGTGCTGCTGCGCCTGCGCGCGCACCGGCTGCTGATCGTCGCCGCCCTGCTCGCCGCCCTGCTGACCACCTCGGTACTCGCCGCCCTCGCGGCCTTCTCCGGCTCCGTCGGAGACGCCGCGCTGCGCTCCACTCTGGACGGCCGGGCGGCGTCCTCCGCCTCCCTCGTCGTCGAGGCGGACGTGCCTTGGGAGCGGCGGGACGCGGCGCAGCGGGCCGTGGAGCGCGGTGCGCGTGAGGCGTTCGACGGGCTGCCGGTGACCGTGCGGAAGCTGGAGCGGTCCGGTCCGTACGCCCTGCCCCGGTCGCTGCAGGGCGCGGACGCCCGTGCCGGGGAACCCGATCTGACGCTTCTCGCCGTCCTCGACCGGTCCCGGGTCGCGCTGGTCTCGGGCTCGCTGCCGGGTCCCGCGCCGGTGCCGCGTGCCGGTGCGGTGCCCGTCGCCGTGCCCGAGCCCGTCGCCCACCGGCTGAGGGTGCGGCCCGGGGCGCGCCTCACGCTCACCGACCGGCTGCGCGACAGGCCCCTGCGGGTGGCGGTGACCGGCGTGTACCGGGCGGCGGACGGCTCCGATCCGTACTGGCAGGCCGACCCCCTGGGCGGCCAGGGCGTGCGCACGGTCGACTTCACCACGTACGGGCCGCTGCTGGCCGACGGGTCGGTGATCGCCTCCGGCCGCGTCTCCGTGAACGGCACCGGCTGGGTGGCGACGGCCGATCCCCGGACCCTGACGACCGACGGCATCGGCGCTCTGCGCGCGGCGACCGTGCGTGCGGCCGCCGCGCTGCGCGAGGACACGGCCCTGGGCGGCTCGGCGGACGTGCGCACCGGGCTGCCGAAGGTCCTCGACCGGACCGAGCGGGCCCTGCTGGTGTCCCGTTCCACCCTGCTGATCGTCTCCCTGCAACTGGTGCTGCTCGCCGGGTACGCGCTGCTGCTGGTGGCCCGGCTGCTGAGCGGCGAGCGGGCGGGCGGGACGGAGCTGCTGCGGGCCAGGGGCGCCTCGCGCGGCCGGATCGCGTGGCTCGCGGGGGTGGAGGCGCTGCTGCTGGCGGTGCCCGCGGCGGTCTGTGCCGCGCTGCTGTCCGGCCCGCTGGCCCGTCTGCTCGCCCGGTGGTCCTCGCTCGACGGGCTCGGTCTGCGGCTCGGCTCCGCCCCGGCGGGCGGGGTGTGGCTGGTGGCGGGCGGAGTGGCGCTGGTGTGCGCGGTGGCGGTCGTGGCGCCCGCGCTGGCCGGGACGGCGGGCCCTGCCGCGCGGCTGGGGCGTGTGCGGGCGGCGACGTCGTCCGCTCCGGTACGCGCGGGGGCGGACGTCGCGCTGCTGCTGATCGCGGGGGTGGCGTACTGGCAGTTGGAGCGGCAGACCGGCACGGCCGGGGGCGGGGTGCTCAGCCGGGACCGCGCCGGGCGCCTGGGCATCGACCCGCTGCTGGTGGCGGCGCCCGCGCTGGCGCTGCTGGCGGGCACGGTGCTGGTCCTGCGGGCGCTGCCGTTCGTGGCGCGGCTCGCGGAGCGGCGGTCGGCGAGCGGGCGCGGGCTTCCGGCGGCGCTGGCGGGCTGGCAGTTCAGCCGGCGTCCGTTGCGCGGCGCGGGTCCGGTGCTGCTGCTGATCGTCGCCGTGGCGACCGGGATGCTGGCCATCGGACACGGAGCGTCCTGGGACCGGTCGCAGGGCGACCAGGCCGACTTCGGGACGGGCGCCGCCGTCCGGGTCCTCGACCACCGGCCGGGCGGCCCCGGGCAGACCGGTCTCTACTCAGCGCTGCCCGGGGCCCGGGACGCCGCTCCCGCACACCGTGCCGCGCTGAGCCTGTCCGGCGGCCGTGAGGCGACGGTCCTCGCCCTGGACACGTCCCGCGCCCGGGACGGGATGCTGATGCGCGGCGATCTCGCGGACGAGCCGCCGGGCGAACTGCTGCGGGCCCTGGCACCGCCCCCGCGCGACGAGGACCGGGCCGTACGGCTTCCCGGCGGCACCCGGCGGCTCGCCCTGGACGTGCGGATCACCGGCCGGCGGGCGGACACGGGACGCTCCCCCTCGGACCGAGCGCCCCTGCTGACGGTGGTTGTCGAGGACCGCTACGGCATCGCCTACCGGCTGGGCGCCGGGAACGTCCCGGTCGACGGCCGGGTCCACCGCGCCGCGCTGGAGCTGGACCGGACGGCGACGGGCCGCCGCGCCGCCCCGGCCGGGCCGCTGCGGCTGATCGGGCTGCAGCTCGACGGCGCCGTCCCCGCCCACCGCGCCGTACGGCACCGGTTCACCGTCGAACGGCTGCTCGCCACCGGCCCGGACGGCTCCGCGCGCACCGTCCCGGTGCCCTCGGGGACGCGCTGGAAGGGCGACCGGACCGTGACGAGGAACGGCGAGGTCCTCTCCCGCACGCCCGCCGAACCGGCCGTGTCGGGGTCCGCGCCGATGTCCGTGCCGTACGGCACCGGCAGCGGCGGCGACGGCCTGGGGGCGGCGCCGGTCTACACGGTGCGCGCCGACACCGCCGGGGCCCGGGCGCCGGGCACCCTGCGCGCCGTGGCCACGCGGGACTTCCTGCGGGCTTCGGGGGCGGCGCCCGGAGACACCCTCGACGTACCGCTGTCCGGGGAGCCGTTGCGCGTACGGATCGTCCGGGCGATGCGGGAACTGCCCACGACAGCCACCGACGCGGCCGGCCGAAGCGTCGCCGGCGGTGCGCTGCTGCTCGATCTGCGAGCCGTCGACGCCGTGCTCGCCGAGCGGGCCAGTGCGCCGCTCACCCCCACCGAGTGGTGGGTGAGCGCCGCGCCCGGCAGTGCCGCCGAGGTCGCCGCCGCGCTGCGGGCGCGCCCCGACCTTGAGGCGCGGCAGGTGCTGGTGCGCGACGAGACCGCGGCGGAGCTGCTGAGCGACCCGCTGGGCGCCGGGCCGCGTGCGGCGCTGACGGCGGTGGCGGTGGCCGCCGTGGCCCTGGCCGCCGGGGGTTTCGCGGTGAGCGCCGTCGGCGCGCGGCGGGAGCGGTCCGCGGAGTTCGCGGTGCTGCGCGCCCTGGGCGCGCCCCGCCGGGACCTCGCCCGGCTGGTCGCGGCGGAGCAGAGCCTGCTCGTGGGTGTCGGTCTGCTCGCCGGGCTCACGCTGGGCACGGTCCTGACCCGGGCCGTCGTGCCGCTGATCGTGATGACGTCGGGGGCCGGGCGGCCGGTTCCGCCCGTCCTCGTCGAGCTGCCGGTGGCGCGGGTGGCGCTGCTCGTCGCGGGGATGGCCGTCCCGCTCCTGCTGATCACCGCCGCGTCGGCGCTGCCGCGCGCCGAGCCGGCGGTCGCGCTCCGCCACCAGGGGGAGGCCTGACATGCCGCGGGACACGCCGGACGCGGACGCCTCCTGGGTGCGGACCCGGCTGCGGACCGCGCCCTGGTCCACGGCCGCCTTCGCCGTGCTCGTGCTGGTCACGGCCTTCCTCGCGGCGGTCCTGCCCCGGGCCGTGGCGGCGTACGAGACGCACGGGCTGCGCGAGGCCGTCGCCACCGCCGCCCCCGAGTCGAGCGTGCTGGAGCTGAAGGCGGCGCAGCCCGGGCTGAACCAGCCGGAGGATGTGCGGGAGGCCCAGGTACGGCCGGAGGCGCTCGCCGCGGTGGACGCCCGGGCGCGGTCGCTGCTGCCCGAGCCGCTGCGGGTGGACCGGGCGGAGTCGGCGTACGGGGTGCGGACCGGGCGGGGCCTGGAGGCCCTGGACCCGTGGCTGCCGCGGCCGCACGGGCTGCTGCCCCGGTTCACTCTGCTCGCGCAGTCGGGGGCGGCGGGTCACGCCACCGTGCGGGAGGGCCGGCTGCCCACCGCCGACGGTCCGGTGGGGGTGGACACCAGGACCGTGGAAGGCGCCGTGACCGCCGGGACGGCCCGGACGCTGCGGCTGCGGGCGGGTTCGGAGCTCACGCTGGCCGGGTTCCGGGACCAGCCGCTGACCGTCCGTGTCACGGGCATCCTCGAACCCCGGCATCCGGAGCGGAGTTACTGGTCGGCGGAACCGATCCTGCGTACACCGGCCCTGGCGAGCGACGGCGGCCGGCCACCTCAGTACTACTGGGCGGCGGGCGTCCTGCTGGCACCGGAGGCCGCGCCCGCGCTGCTCGGCGGGCAGGCGGAACCGGAGCGGTACTGGCGGTTCGCGCCGGCGGTGCAACGGCTCACGGCGGCGGACGCCCCGGCGCTCGTCGACCGGGTGGCGTCCCTGGAGGACGGGCCGGGGCTGGTGCGGATGCGCGGCGCCGCCGGTCCGACGGCGCAGTTGTCCACCGGCCTGGAGGAGGTGGTGGGCGCGTACGCGCGGACCCGTGACGCGATCACGCCCGTGGTCGCCGTCGGGGCCGTCGGGATCGCCGCGGTCGCGGTCGTCGTCCTGGCGATGAGCGGTGGCCTGGCCGCCGCCCGCCGTGACGCCGAACTGGCCCTGCTGCGCGCCCGGGGCGGTTCCCTGGCCGGGATCGCCGGGCGGCTGCTGGCCGAGAGCGCGGTGCCGGCGGTGCCCGCCGCGGTGTGCGGTTGGCTGCTGGCCGTGTTCGCCGTCGGCGAGGCCCGGCTGCTGCCCTCCGTGCTCGGGGCGGGCGCCGTGGCCCTGTTCTCCTCGGCCGCGCTGCCGGTGCGAGCGGTGGTGGCGCACCGCAGGCCGCGGACACGTCCGGAGCGCGACGACCTCGCGCACGACCGGCCCGGCGGGCGCCGTACGGTCGCCGAAGTGACCCTGCTGGTGCTGGCCGCCGGATCGGTGGCGGCACTGCGCCGCCGGGGAACCGGAGGTACGGCCGATTTGCTGGTGAGCGCCTCCCCGGTGCTCGTCGGGCTGGTCGCGGCGCTGGTCCTCGTCCGGCTGTACCCGCTGCCCCTGCGGTGGGCCGCCGGTCCGGCCGCGCGGCTGCGCGGGGTGGTGGGGTTCCTGGCACTGGCGCGGGCGGGCCGCTCACCGGCGGCGGTCGCCACGCTGCCGCTGCTCGCCCTGCTGACGGCTCTGACGACGGCCGCGTTCGGCGGGTCGGTGCTGAGCGGAGTGGCACAGGCCCGGGACCGGGCCGCGCTGCTGCAGACGGGCGCGGACGCGCGCCTGGACACGGCCGACGGCGCCCCGCTCCCGGCGGGACTGGAGCGGACGGTGCGGGAGGTGGCGGGCGTGCGGAACGTCGCGGCCGTGGCTGTCTCGTACGCCTCGGAGCGCGTGTCCGACGACAAGCGGTCGCTGACGGTGGTCGCCGTCGAGCCGGACCCCTACGCGGCCCTGGCCCGGCGGACCGGCCTCGGCGCCTTCCCCGCCGGCCGGCTGGACGCACGGCGCGGAGTGCTCGGTGTCGTCGCGTCGCCCGGGGTCGCCGAGCGGCTCGGGCGTGCGCCCCGCCGGATCGGCACGGACGGCGGGCCCGTCACGGTGCGGATCACCGCCGTGCGGCGCAGCACTCCGGCGGTCCCGGAGGACGATTTCCTGCTGGTCGACGCGGCCGGTCTGCGGCACCCCGGCGGCGTCACGACCCTGCTGGCGGCCGGTTCCGGACTCGACGGGACGGCGCTGCGGGCGGCCGTGCGCGGCAGCGGGACGCCGCTGTCGGTCACGCTGCGCGCCGAGGAACGCGCGGCGCTGTCCGACTCGCCGCTGCAGTCCGGCGCCGAACGGATCTACCTCTGGGCCGTCGCCGCGAGCACCGGCTACGCCCTGCTCTCGCTGGTGCTGGGCATGCTGCGGTCCGCGCCGGAACGGGCGGCGCTGCTGGCCCGCCTGCGCACCCTGGGCCTGACGCCGCGCCAGGGGCGGCGCCTGCTGGGTCTGGAGGCGCTGCCGCCGGCGCTCCTCGCGGCCGGCGGGGGCGCGGCCGTCGGCTGGGCCACGGTCGGGCTGCTCGCCCCCGGCATCGACCTGGACCGCCTCGCCCTGGCCGACGCGTACGGCGTCACGGTGCCCGGGGGTGCCGTGCTGCGGGCCGACGTGTGGTCGCTGGCCCTGCCCGCGGCGGGCGCGCTGCTGCTGACGGGGGCGGTGGCCGTGGCGCAGGCCTGGTGGGCGGGGCGCCGGACACCGATCAGCCATCTCAGGGCAGGAGACTTGCGATGAGCGGTACGACACGGTCGCTCGCGGAGCTGGAGCGGCGGGCGGCACACCACCGCGACCGGCCGGCGTACGGGCACGACGCCCTGATCGCCTGCGACCGGCTGGTGCGTATCTTCACCGAGCGCGGCGGCGGGGACGCCGTGGAGGTGCAGGCGCTGCAGGGGCTCGATCTGCTGGTGCGCGAGGGCGAGTTGATGGCCCTGGTGGGGGCGTCCGGCAGCGGCAAGTCGACGCTGATGAACATCCTGGCGGGCCTGGACGTCCCGACTGCCGGGACCGCGAGGGTCGCGGGCCGTGATCTGCTGGGGATGGGCGCGAAGGCGCGTCTGCGGTACCGGCGCGAGGTGGTCGGCTTCGTGTGGCAGCAGACGGCCCGCAATCTGCTGCCGTACCTGACGGCCGCGCAGAACGTCGTGCTGCCCATGCGGCTGGCCGGGCGTCCGCGCGGGGAGCGGGCAGGACGGGCGGAGGAGCTGCTGTCGCTGCTCGGGGTCGCCGACTGCCGGGACCGGCTGCCGCGCCGGATGTCCGGCGGCCAGCAGCAGCGCGTCGCGATCGCCGTCGCCCTGGCCAACGCCCCGGCCGTCCTGTTGGCGGACGAGCCGACCGGCGAGCTGGACTCGGCGACCGGGCAGCAGGTCTTCGCTGCGTTCCGCCGGGCCAACGAGGAACTGGGGACGACGGTCGTGGTCGTCACGCACGACCAGGCGGTCGCCGGCGAGGTCTCTCGCACGGTGGCGATCCGTGACGGCCGTACCTCGACGGAGGTGCTGCGCCGCACGGAGGTCGACGAGGCGGGCCGGGAGTCCCTGGTCGCCCGCGAGTACGCGATGCTCGACCGGGCCGGCCGCCTGCAGTTGCCGGCCGAGTACACGGCGGCTCTGGACATGCGCGACCGGGTCCTGCTGGAGCTGGAGGAGGACCACATCCAGGTGCGGCCCGACGAGAACCGGGGCGAGAACGGCTGAGCGGCCCGGGGGCCTGCGGCAGCGTCCGCCCGGTCGTGCGGTGCTCAGGCCGAGTCCGTACCGGTCACTTCCACGCCGGTCGCCGCCGCACCGTGCGGGTGCGCGTGGGACAGGCCGGTGGGAACGGCCGCGGCCGTTTCCGCAGGTCGGCGACGGGCGCTGCGGCCGGTGGCGTGATCACCGGCGGGTGATCGACGGGACGCGGCGCCTTCCCGGCACGGTCGTGCCGCACCGGCGGGCGGGCGCGGCCCGGCCCGCGGGGGACGGCCGACGGGTGTCAGGCGTGCGCGTGACGGGAGGGTGCCGGCTTCTGCGCCGCGGCGTGATGCGCCGGCCTTCCCGGTCCGGGAGCCCCGAGCCGCCGCAGGAACAGAGCGGCGGTGACGAGGAGGCCCGTGAAGACGACAAGGAGGAAGACGGACGCCCACATCTGCCGGCTGCCCGGTGCCTGCCAGCCGGTCCAGGTGGTGGACACCGCCCACAGCAGGACGCCCAGGGCGTAGAAGGAGCGGACGCGGCGCAACTGCCGCACGGCCCGCAGAAGGATGATGCGCTCGGTCTTCTGTGCCATGCGTGGCCGTGTACCCCGATACTCCGTGACTACCGGGCCGGACGGGGATCGTGTGGAAAGGGAACGACCGCGTCGTGGGCGGAGGCGGCCGGAGGCGGGGCGGACGGCCCCGGCCCGACGCCGCGTCAGCCGGGTTCCCCGTTATTCCGGTTGCTGTCGGCCTGCTTACGACCGTCGGACTGCGCTCACCGCCTGTCCTGGAGTCGCTCACGGCCGCGGGCCGCCGACGGGCCGGCCCGGGCCCCTCCCCCGCCACCGGCGGGCGCCGAGGCGGGGGACTTCTCCTGGCCGGGTCCGGCAGGCACGCGGGACGTGTGGAGCGGAGTAGCGGAGCGGAGTGGGGGAAAGGCTGCCCCGCGTTCAGCGCCGGGTGCCCGTTCCGGTGTCGTCCGGCCGGCTGCGGTGGGCGTGCCAGTCCAGTATCAGGACCGTGGCGTCGTCCCTGAGGTTGCCGTGGCAGGCGTCGAGGACCGCGGTGGTCAAGGCCCGGACGGCTTCGCGCGGATGCAGCGCGCGGGTGTCGTGGACGAGTGAGGCCAGGTCGACGGCGGCGGCGCCGCGCTCCTGCATCCCGTCGGTGAGCAGGACCAGACGGTCCCCGGGGAGCATTGGCAGCTTCTGCAGACGGTAGGAGGGGGCCGCCGCCACGCCGAAGGGCAGGTTGACGGCGAGCTTCAGCTCCTCGACGGCGCCCTCTCGCATCCGCAGCGGCCGGGGATGGCCGGCGTTGACCAGTTCGCACAGGCCCGTGTCGAGATCGACGCACAGCAGTTGCCCGGTGGCCAGGGCGCGGCCGTGGCTCAGCAGGGCCTCCGTGGCGTGGCCGGCCTGCTCCAGGGCGTCACAGCCGCTTCGGCGGGCCCGCCGCAGGGCGCCGACCAGCAGGGTGGCCAGCAGCGCGGAGTCCGTGTCGTGGCCCATGGCGTCGGTGATGGACAGGTGCAGGGTGTCGCGGTCGAGGGTGTAGTCGTAGGTGTCGCCACCGATGTCGTCGGCCGGGACCAGCCCGGCGGCCAGGGTGAACTGCTGCGCCTCGCAGCAGGAGGCGGACGGAAGCAACTGGTGCTGGATCTCCGCGGCCAGGCTGGTCCGGGTGGTGCGCCGGCCCAGGTGGTACAGGTCGGTGAAGCGGCGGTCCGTGACGATGATGTAGGCCAGCGCGTGCGCCGCGGCACGGACCTGGCGCAGCACGGTCTCGTCGGCGGACTGCAGCGTCACCTCCAGGACCCCGATGCAGTCGCCGCGGTTCGTGACCGGTGTGATGACGCGCCGGCCGCCCTGACCGTCCGATTCCACGTGCTGGCGCTGGCTCTGCAGAACACCGTCGTAGACGCTTCCCTGCAGGTCGACGGGCCCGGTACGGTCCGGGGCAGCGGTCCCGGCCGCGGCGAGCCGCACCAGCCGTCGGCCGATGAGGTCGGCGAACAGGAACGACACCGCCTCCGCTCCGAACCGCTTCTGCAGGTCCTGCGCCACCACGTCGACGGACTCACCGGGGGGCGCCGCTTCCGCAGCGGCCAGCAGCTCGCCCAGTTCCAGGTCTCCACCCTCCATGACAACCTCCGTTCGGCTGCCGTCACTTCTTCCCCCGAGTTTTCACAAAATCACCCGTTGGGTTCGTCCGGCCTGGTCAGGGTGGCGGACCGGCCGGGCGTCGGACGGCGTGCAGGGCATGTCCGGGGGCGGTCACGGAGGCGTCGGCGTGCCGGGGGCCCTCCCCCGCGCGCCTCGCGGGCACGGAAGGAGGGGGCTCCCGGCCGACGTCACAGGCCGTGGACGGTGGTGAGGTCGGTGAGTCCCGAGATCCTCAGCACGGGTGCGAGGAGGGGCGGGGCGACGAGTTCGAGCCGGTCGGCGTGGGCGAAGAGCACGTTGAGGCCGGCGCTGTCCAGGTACGCGACCGCGGTGAGGTCGAGAACGACCGGGCCGTGCCGGGCCTCCAGGGCCTCGCAGAGGGCGTCGGCGTTGGTCATGTCGATCTCGCCGACGGCGGTGAGCAGCGCGGTGCCGTCGGTCCGTCGGCCCGGGGTCAGGGTGAGCGGGGTGGTCATCACGTGATCCTCGTGCGCATCTGGACGGTGGTGCCGGCTTCGCCGGAGGTGACGGTGACGTGCTGCATCATGGCCCTCATCAGGGCCAGGCCGCGGCCGCGGTGGGCGTTGGCGTCGGGGCGCGGGGTTTGCCACCGTCCGCTGTCGGCGACGACCAGGCGCAGGTCGTCCGCGTACGCCTCGGCGCGCAGCCGGACGGGTTCGCCCGGGGTGTGGCGGTGACCGTGCTCGATGGCGTTGGCACAGGCCTCGCCGACGGCGACCAGGACGTTCTGTGCGGTCTGCGGAGGCAGCCGGCACTGTTCCAGCCAGTCACGCAGGGCCTGGCGGACGGGGGCGAGCTGCGAGGACTCGGCGGGGAAGGTCACCTCCAGCGGGCCGGGGTGCCGGTACAGCAGCAGGGCGACGTCGTCGTCGTAGCCGTTCTCGGGAGCCATGCGGGCCATGACCTGGGCGGCGAGGTCGTCGAGGGTGGCGTCCCTGCCGTTCTGGACGGCTTCGGCGGCACGGTCGATGCCGTCGCTCAGCGGGCGGCGGCGGCGCTCGACGAGACCGTCGGTGTACAGCAGCAGGACGGCACGCGCCGGGATCGTGCACTCCCCCGCGGGGCGTGGTCTGCCGGGGCGCACGGCCAGCGGCAGCGACCGTCCGTCCTCCAGCAGCCGGGTGGTGCCGTCGGGGTTCGCGAGGATGCCGGGCGGGTGTCCGGCGCTGGAGTAGACCAGCCGGCCGGTCCCGGGATCCAGGACGCCGCAGAAGACGGTCGTGCACAGCGCGCCGGGCACTCCGGCGGCGAAGCGGTCCAGGGTCATGAGGGTCAGGGCCGGGTCGGCGTCCTGCAGGAGCAGGGCGCGGCAGGCGCTGCGCAACTGGCCCATGACGCTGGCGGCCTTGAGTCCGCGGCCCACGCAGTCCCCCACGACGATGCCGATCCGCCCGCCGGGCAGCGCCACCGTGTCGTACCAGTCACCGCCCACCTCCAGCGGCCGGGTGGCCGGTTCGTAGCGGACGGCGAAGCCGTCGGGCAGGTGGGAGGGGCCGAGGATGGCGCGTTGCAGGGCGATGGCGGTTTCCCGCTGCTGGTCGATCTGGTGGGCGCGCACGAGTCCCTGGGCCAGGTGCCCGGCCAGCAGCGACAGCAGGAGCCGGTCCTCGGCGGTGAAGGGCCGTCCGGCGCCGAGGTCCAGCCACAGCACCATGGGGCCGTCGGGGTGTTCCACGGTGATGCCCGTGCCGGTGGGGCCGCAGACGGGGGTCAGCGGGGGGTGTTCGCGCAGGGCGATGAGCGTTTCCCGCCGGCCGGCGGGCAGCTCCTGCCAGTGCGGTGGGGCGTCCGTGGCGGTCAGTACGGGGTCCGCGTGGTGGGCGAAGACGACGGCGAGGACCTGACGGGCGCGCCACAGCTCCTTCAGTTCGGCCAGGGCACCGGACAGGGCTTCGGGCAGGCTGCCGGCCCGGGACAGGCGCAGGCTCAGCGCAGCCAGGGCGCTGTCGCGCTGGAGGGCGTAGTGCTGGGCGGTGACGTCCCGGAAGGTGCCGACGGTCACGCGTCGTCCGGTGTCGGGGTCCTGTGCCCGGTTGAACGCGACGTCGGCCCACAGGCGGTGTCCGTCCCGGTGGGTGAGGGGGACGGTGTGGCGGCCCTGTCCGTCCTCCGTCAGCCCGGCGAAGGCCCGGACGACCTGCTCGTGGCTCTCGGGACCGCTGCCGGGCTCCGGCCACCAGGGGTGGACCGGTGCGTAGGGCAGCTCGTCGGGGCCGTAGCCGAGCAGGTCGGTGAACGCCGTGTTGATCTCCACCACGGCGCCTTCCTCGTCGCAGACGAAGAACGCCTCCTGCAGGGAGTCGACCAGCGCGGTGCGCCAGCGGGCGTGGTGCGTGCGCAGACGGGAGAGTTCCACGCTGGCCCGTACCCGGGCCAGCAGTTCCGCGGCCGCGAACGGCTTGACGAGGTAGTCGTCCGCCCCCGCCTGCAGCCCTTCGACGGAGGCGTCCTCTCCGGCCCGGGCGGAGAGCAGCAGCACGGGCACGGCGGCGGTGCGCGGGTCCGCGCGCAGTTCCCGCACCAGGGAGAGTCCGTCCAGGCGGGGCATCATCACGTCGCTGACGACGAGGTCCGGGGCGTGCGCGCGGACGGCCCGCAGCGCCTCGTGCCCGTCGGGGACGGCCTGCACGTGGTGTCCGGCGCCCCGCAGAATCCGGGTGAGGTACTCACGCATGTCGGCGTTGTCGTCCGCGATCAGTACCCGCGCCGGTACCGCGGTGCCCGAGGTACGGGCGGTTCCGCTCGTCGCCGGTGCCGCGGGTGTCCTCACGCCGGAGGTGTCCGTGGGGAGCCAGCGCAGCGCCTCCTGGACGTACGGCTCGGCGGTGGCCGAGGGAGCGGCGGTGGGTGTGGCCGGGACCAGGGCGTCGGCCGGCAGGTGGTCCGTGCCGAAGGGCAGGCGGACCGTGAAGCGGGTGCCCCGGCCGGGCGTGCTGTCCGCGGTGATCGTGCCGCCGTGGAGGCCGACGAGTTCCCTGACGAGGGCGAGACCGATGCCGCTGCCCTCGTTGGAGCGCGAGCGGGCGGTTTCGATGCGGTGGAACCGTTCGAAGAGCCTCGGCATCTCGTCGGCGGGCACGCCGATACCGGTGTCGGCGACGGTGGCCACCGCGTGTCCGTCCTCGGCCCGGACCGACACCCGGACGGATCCCTCGAAGGTGAACTTCAGCGCGTTGCTGAGCAGGTTGAGGACGACCTTCTCCCACATGCCCCGGTCGATGTGCACCGGCTCGCCGAGGGCGGGGCAGTCGACCTCGAAGGCGAGACCGGCCCTGTCCACCGCCGAGCGGAAGACACTGGACAGTTCGGCGGTGACGGCCGACAGGTCGACCGGCTCGTACCTGGCCTGCATCCGTCCGGCTTCGATGCGGGAGAAGTCCAGCAGGCTGTTGACGAGTCTGCTCAGTCGGAGACTGTTGCGGTGAACGGCCTCCAGTTCGTCGCGCACCCTGGGGCCGGCCCCGTCGAAGCGCCTGCGCAGCTCCTCCACCGGCCCCATGATCAGGGTGAGCGGGGTGCGGAACTCGTGGCTGATGTTGGAGAAGAAGGTGGTCTTCGCCCGGTCCAGTTCCGCCAGTTCCTCGGCCCGGCGCTGCTGGGCCCGGTAACTGCGCGCGCCGGAGATCCCGGCCGCGATGTGGCCGGCGGCCAGTTCGACGAAGCCGCGGTAGCTCGCGTCGAGGGGGCGGTAGCGGTTCAGCCCGGCCACGAGGAACCCGTAGGGGCTGCCGCCCTGTTGCAGCAGCGGCACGGCCAGCGCCCGGTCCGGCGGCTCGGGCCACGGTCCGGCGGGCAGGGGGGTGGACGTGGCGGCGCCGTCGAGGTCCGTCACCACGGACCCCCCGCCGGCCAGGACGGCGGTCGGCCAGAGCGCGTCCTCCGCGTCGGCCGGCAGTCCGGCCGGTGCCAGGGGGTGCTCCGGCGTGAGTCCGGTGCACTGCGCCAGTCGTGCCGTGCCGTCCGGTGCGAAGAGGTACGTCAACGTGAACGGGAGGTCGCGCAGGTTGCGACCGAGCTGCTGACCGGCGAAGGCCAGCAGCTCCTCCTCGGTCCGCACGACGCTCGGATCCGAACCGAGGTCCCGCAGCGTCGTCATCCGCCGCTCACCGATGACCCGCTCGGTCTCCTCGCTCACCACGCAGAGCATCCCCACCACCGCGCCGGAGTCGTCCCGCAGCGGGCTGTACGAGAAGGTGTGGTACGACTCCTCGGGGTACCCCGATCGCTCCACGAACAGCAGCAGCGCCTCGTCCCACGTCGCCTCGCCCGTGGCCAGTACGGCGTCGATGCGGGGGCCGATGTCGCCCCAGATCTCCGCCCAGACCTCGCTCGCCGGACGGCCCAGCGCCCAGGGATACTTCTGGCCCAGGGTGTCGCGGCGGTAGGCGGCGTTGCAGAAGAACGTCAGGTCGGGGCCCCAGGCCATCCACATGGGAAACCGTGACGACAGCAGGATGCTGACCGCCGTCCGCAGGCTCTGCGGCCAGCCGTCCGGCGGCCCGAGCGGGGTCGCGGCCCAGTCCAGCGCGGCGAGATGTTCGCCGATCTCCGCGTCGGCGGCGAACACACCCGCCGCCGCGGCCGACGCGTGGTCAGCCTCCGCAGAACCCGCCACAGCAGACCCTTCTTTCCGTGCCATGGGCGGAACCCGCCCCTTGTCCCGCACGCCGAACGGCGTGTGCGCACAGTCCGTCAGCACGGGGAAAGTGCCTGCCGGGCACGTCCTTCCATCCGTCGTGTGATCGTTCTG
>DASTDN010000264.1:0-2843 GCA_035710365.1 Streptomyces sp.
CTCGCGGACCGCCTCCACGGCGGTGAGCGGAGAGCCGCCCGTGGTGGAGGTGTCCTCCACGACCAGGACGCGGCGGCCCGCGATGTCGGGGCCCTCCACGCGGCGCTGCATGCCGTGCGCCTTGGCGGCCTTGCGCACGACGAACGCGTCCAGCCTCCGGCCGCGCGCGGCGGCGGCGTGCAGCATGGCGGCGGCGACCGGGTCGGCGCCCATGGTGAGCCCGCCGACCGCGTCGAACTCCAGGCCCTCGGTCAGGTCCAGCAGCACCTGCCCGACGAGCGGCGCGGCCTCGCCGTCGAGGGTGACGCGGCGCAGGTCGACGTAGTAGTCGGCCTCCAGCCCCGAGGAGAGGGTCACCCTGCCGTGCACCACGGCCTTGTCCTTGATCTGCCGCAGCAGCGCGTCACGTACGTCACTCATGCCGGCCAGCTTAAAGGCGGCGCCAGCTCCAGGTGGTGGTGGCCTCCAGCGGCTCCAGCGGCGTGACCAGGCGCGGGAGGGTGTTGAGCCCGTTCGGCGGGCCGGTCTGCGGCTCCACGCACACGGCCTCGGCCTGTTCGTCGTAGATCACCACCCACTCCTCGCGGCTCGCCACCGTCAGCTCCAGTTCGCCGGGCCAGGTGAGGGTGACGTCGACGCCGCCGGGCATGCCGAAGCAGTCGTCCCAGGGCCCGGGCCCCGGGTCGAGGCGGTTGCCGGTGGGCAGGTGGTCGCCGCCCCGCTCCTCCTGCCATGCCGCGTCGAAATCGATCCGCACGTCCTGGCCGCCCAGGCTGCGGCGGAACCACGGGTGCCAGCCGAGCTGCGCCGGGAACGACGACTCGTACGTCTCCACCGCCATGGTCAGCGTCAGCGCGTCCTCGCCGAGCGCCACGACCTGCGTGACCCGGCCGGAGTACGGCCACGGGTCCGCCAGGTCGTACGTGATCACCGCCTCGGTGCCGCTCGCGCGCGCCGTGCGCCAGGCGCTGTCGCGGGCGGTGCCGTGGATGGCGTGCGGCGGGGCGTTCAGCGGCAGCCGGTGGACGACAGCGCCGTCCCGGAAACGGCCCTCGCGGACCCGGCCGCACCAGGGGACCATCGGGAAGCAGCCGTAGCGGTCGCCCTGCCTCAGCACCTCGGTGCCACCGATACGGAGCCCGCCGATCCGACCGCCGTGGGACGGCAGGACGGTCACCTCCGCGTCGCCCGCGGTCAGCGTGATGGGTTCGTTACTCACGTGACGACCCTACTGGGGCGTCTTCGGTGATCAAGAGGGAGTCTCCGGCCCGCCGCCGCTCGGGGCGTGGGGGCGCGGCGGGCGTCCTCAGCGGCGCTTGCGCAGCACCCTGCCGACCACGATCGCCGAGGCCAGGACGACGGCCGCCGCAGGGGCCGCCCAGCGCAGCGGAGTCTGCCCGACGAGGCTCTGCGGGGCGGGGACGGGGGCGTACCGGCCGCGCGGCGGGGCGTGGTCCACCTCCTCGGCGCTGCGCCCGATCATCGTCCGCCGTGCGTGTGCGGCCTCGGCGACGTCCTCGCCGGCCCCGGTGACCTCGCCCGCCCCGTCGGCCTCGCCGCTTCCGCCGGGCCCGCCGCTCCCGCGGGGCCTGCCGTGCTCTCCGGACTTGTCGTGCTCTCCGGACCCGTCGTGTTCGCCGGACCGGTCGTGCTCGCCGTGCTCCGGGGGGAGGCCGTGCGCGTCGTCGGGTTCCGCATCGGGTCGGGCCTCGGGCCCGTCGTCGTCGGGTTCGGCATCGGCCTCGGCGTCCGGCTCGGCGTCGGCCGCCGGGCCGGGGGCGGAGGGCGGCACCTCGGTGCCGGGGACGGAGGGACGGGCGTCGTCCCCGGCGGGCGCCCCGCTCCCGGGAGCCGGCTCAGCGGCAGGGGGCTGGTCGGCGGCCGGGGGCTGGTCGGCAGCGGGGTTCTGGTCGGCGGCCGTGCCGGGGGTGGGGGGCTCCTCGCTCGCGGGGGCGGGCTCGGCGGACTCGGCGGGCTTCTCGGAAGCGGGCCCGGCCGTCGGCCCGGACGCGGGGCCGGAGCCCGCCGCGCTCGCCCCGAGGTTCTCCGCGAAGCGGTCCAGCAGGCGCAGGACGGCCGCGGTCACCGCGTCCCGGGGCAGCTCGGTGAGGCGCCCGTCCACGGACGCCCTGCCCGTGAAGGTGAGGGCGGTGCCGCCGTCGGCGTCCCGGAGGCGGACCGCGAGGGCGAGCTTCGCCGTGCCGGAGCCGCGGGACTCGGTGGCATCGCCCTCGGCGGCGTACGCACCGTCGTCCCGCGCGGTGACGCGGACGGAGCCGCGGTAGGTGACGGAGTGGCTGCCGACGCGCAGCTTCAGGCGCCCGGTGACGGGCTCGGCACCGGCATCCTGCTGGAGCCCGGGAACCGCCCGAGCAACGCGCGCGGGATCGGCCAGCGCCCGCCTGAGCCGCTCGGCCGGAATCGGAACGAACACCTCGTGCTCCATGTCGACGGAGCCTACCCAGTCGGCGGGGAACTGCACCCCTCGTCGCCACGGATGCCCCGCCGGGGGCTCCCCCCGCCGCGCGCCGTGTCCACCCCGGCCCGCCGAGGACGGCAGCCCGTCCCGGCCCGGCGCGGCTCGCCCGTCCCGGCTCGGCAGCCCGGCCCCGCCCAAGTGCGGCCCGGCGGGGCACGGCGCGGCTCGGCTCGGCCCGGCAGCTCGTCGCGGCCCGCCCAGGTCGGCAGCCCGTCCCGGCCCGGCTCGGCTCGGCAACTCAGTCCGCCCAAGTCCGGCCCGGCCCAGCGCGGCTCGCCCGGCCCAGCGCGGCTCGCCCGGCCCAGCGCGGCTCGCCCGGCCCAGCGCGGCTCGGCAGCCCGGCCCGGCCCGGCCCGGCAGCCCG
>DASTDN010000265.1:0-15645 GCA_035710365.1 Streptomyces sp.
CGTAGGCGATGACGCGCATCCCGAACGCCGACAGCCGCTGCGCGACGAGCACGCCGATCCGGCCGAGCCCGACGATGCCGACGGTCTTTTCGTACAGCTCGATGCCGGTGTACTTCGACCGCTTCCACTCGCCGTTCTTGAGGGCCTGGTGGGCCGGGGAGACGTGGCGAGCGGCGGCAAGCCTGAGCGCGACCGCGAGCTCGGCGGCGGAGACGTCGACGTTGTCGAGGCCGACACCGGCGCGCGCGACGACCTTCAGCTTGTTTGCTGCGGCGATCGCCTCGGCGTCGACCTTGGTCGCGGAGCGGACCAGGATCGCGTCCACGTCGGCGACGGCCGGGAGCAGCTCTGCCCGGTCGGCGCCGTTGCAGTGGCGGATCTCGAAGTCGGGCCCGAGCGCGTCCACGGTCGCGGGCGACAGCTCTTCAGCAATGAGTACGACAGGTTTCGAGCTCACGTGGGTCCTCACATGTCCAGTGCGGACGGCCGTCCCGACGGCCGCAGGCGGTGAAGAAGTGCTAGCCGCGTGGAAGACGCACGACGCTGTGGGCCTGACGCGTATGGAGCAGCAGTGTAGTGGCGCCGAGGGCGTCACACGCCGCTTCGGAAGATCGTCTGTCCTGGAGTGGACAGGCGGGGCAAGGCCTTTGCACTGGCATTGCCCCGGGTTTGCCCCACGGGCCGGAACGCGCGGCTCCGGCCCGTGGGGCGGGCGGTTCACGCCTCTTCGTCGACCCAGCTCATGAGCTTGCGCAGCTCCTTGCCGGTGGTCTCCAGCAGGTGCTCGGAGTCCTGCTGCTTGTACTCGTTGTACTTCTTCAGGCCGCCGTGGTACTCGTCCATCCACTGGCGCGCGAACGTGCCGTCCTGGATCTCGGCGAGGACCTTCTTCATCTCGGCCTTGGTGGCGTCCGTGACGATGCGCGGGCCGGTGACGTAGTCGCCCCACTCGGCCGTCTCGGAGATCGACCAGCGCATCTTCTCCAGGCCGCCCTCGTACATGAGGTCCACGATCAGCTTCAGCTCGTGCAGGCACTCGAAGTACGCGATCTCCGGCTGGTAGCCGGCCTCGGTCAGGGTCTCGAAGCCCGCCTTGACCAGGGCGGCGGTGCCGCCGCACAGCACGGCCTGCTCGCCGAAGAGGTCGGTCTCGGTCTCCTCGGTGAAGGTCGTCCTGATGACGCCGGCGCGGGTGCCGCCGATGCCCTTCGCGTACGACAGGGCCAGCGCGAAGGCGTTCCCGGTGGCGTCCTGCTCGACGGCGGCGATGCAGGGCACGCCGCGGCCCTCCTCGTACTGGCGGCGGACCAGGTGGCCGGGGCCCTTGGGGGCGACCATGCAGACGTCGACGCCGGCCGGGGGCTTGATGAAGCCGTAGCGGATGTTCAGGCCGTGGCCGAAGAACAGGGCGTCGCCGTCGGACAGGTTCGGGGCGATGTGCTCCTCGTAGACCTGGGCCTGGATGGGGTCCGGGACGAGGATCATGATGACGTCGGCCTCGGCGGCGGCCTCGGAGGGGCCGACGACGCGCAGGCCCTGCTCCTCGGCCTTCGTCCTGGACTTGGAGCCCTCGTGCAGGCCGACGCGCACGTCGACACCCGAGTCACGGAGCGACAGCGCGTGGGCGTGGCCCTGGCTGCCGTAACCGATGACCGCGACCTTGCGGCCCTGGATGATGGACAGGTCGGCGTCGGCGTCGTAGAACAGCTCGGCCACTTTGGGTTCTCTCCTTGTGTGCAGGTGTTGCGACTCACCGTATGACGGTGAGGGGAAGGGACGATTCCCAGTCTCGGGATACGGGCGGCCGTGTCGCGGACCGCCCGGATGCGTCGCTATGCCGACCGGTCGAGGGCGCGCAGTGAGCGGTCCGTGATCGAACGGGCACCGCGGCCGATCGCGATCGTGCCGGACTGGACCAGTTCCTTGATGCCGTACTGCTCCAGCATCTTCAGCATGGCCTCCAGCTTGTCGCTGGACCCGGTCGCCTCGATGGTCACGGCCTCCGGGGAGACGTCCACAGTCTTGGCGCGGAACAACTGGACGATCTCCACGATCTGGGAGCGCGTCTCGTTGTCGGCGCGCACCTTCACCAGGACGAGTTCGCGCTGCACCGCCTGGGACGGCTCCAGCTCGACGATCTTCAGGACGTTGACGAGCTTGTTGAGCTGCTTGGTGACCTGTTCGAGCGGGAGTTCCTCGATCACGTTCACCACGATGGTGATGCGGGAGATGTCGGCGTGCTCGGTGACACCCACCGCGAGGGAGTCGATGTTGAAGCCGCGCCGGGAGAACAGGGCGGCGATGCGGGCGAGGATGCCCGGGGTGTTCTCCACCAGGACGGAGAGCGTGTGCTTGGACATGTTCGTGGGCTCTTCCTCGCTCAGTCGTCTTCGTTGTCGCCGAAGTCGGGGCGGACGTCCCGGGCGGCCATGATCTCGTCGTTGGAGGTGCCGGCGGCGACCATCGGCCACACCATCGCGTCCTCGTGGACGATGAAGTCGACGACGACCGGGCGGTCGTTGACGGAGTTGGCCTCCTCGATGACCTTGTCGAGGTCGGCCGGGTCCTCGCAGCGGATCGCGTGGCAGCCCATGGCCTCGGACAGCTTCACGAAGTCGGGGACGCGGGTTCCGGTGCTCTTCTCGGCGGCCCCGGCGGCGGGGCCGGAGTGCAGCACCGTGTTGGAGTAGCGCTGGTTGTAGAAGAGGGTCTGCCACTGGCGGACCATCCCGAGGGCGCCGTTGTTGATGACGGCGACCTTGATCGGGATGTTGTTCAGGGCGCAGGTGGTGAGTTCCTGGTTGGTCATCTGGAAGCAGCCGTCGCCGTCGATCGCCCAGACCGTCTTGCCGGGCGCGCCGGCCTTGGCGCCCATCGCCGCGGGGACGGCGTAGCCCATGGTCCCGGCGCCGCCGGAGTTCAGCCAGGTGGCGGGCCGGTCGTACTGGATGAAGTGCGCGGCCCACATCTGGTGCTGGCCGACGCCCGCGGCGAAGACCGTGCCCTCGGGGGCGAGCTGCCCGATCCGCTCGATGACCTGCTGCGGGGAGAGCGAGCCGTCGGCGGGCTGGTCGTAGCCGAGGGGGTAGGTCTCGCGCCAGCGGCTGAGGTCGTGCCACCAGGCGGTGTAGTCGCCGCGGTGGCCCTCGCTGTGCTCCTTCTGCACGGCCTGGACGAGGTCGGCGATGACCTCGCGGGCGTCTCCGACGATCGGCACGTCGGCGGCGCGGTTCTTGCCGATCTCGGCGGGGTCGATGTCGGCGTGGACGATCCTCGCGTGCGGGGCGAAGCTGTCGAGCCTGCCCGTGACGCGGTCGTCGAAGCGGGCACCGAGGGCGACGATCAGGTCGGCCTTCTGCAGCGCGGTGACGGCGGTGACCGCACCGTGCATGCCCGGCATCCCCACGTGCAGCGGGTGGCTGTCGGGGAACGCGCCGAGCGCCATCAGGGTGGTGGTGACGGGCGCTCCGGTGAGTTCGGCGAGGACCTTCAGCTCGGCGGTGGCGCCGGCCTTGAGGACGCCGCCGCCGACATACAGCACGGGCCGCCGGGACGCGGTGATCAGCTTGGCGGCCTCGCGGATCTGCTTGGCGTGCGGCTTGGTGACGGGCCGGTAGCCGGGCAGGTCCAGGACGGGCGGCCACGAGAAGGTCGTCTTCGCCTGGAGGGCGTCCTTGGCGACGTCGACCAGGACCGGGCCGGGCCGTCCGGTGGAGGCGATGTGGAAGGCCTGCGCGATGATCCGCGGGATGTCCTCGGCCCTGGTGACCAGGAAGTTGTGCTTGGTGATCGGCATGGTGATGCCGACGATGTCCGCCTCCTGGAAGGCGTCCGTGCCAATGGCCTTGGAGGCGACCTGGCCGGTGATCGCGACCAGGGGCACGGAGTCCATGTGGGCGTCGGCGATGGGCGTCACCAGGTTGGTGGCGCCGGGGCCGGAGGTCGCCATGCAGACGCCGACCCGGCCGGTGGCCTGCGCGTAGCCGGTGGCGGCGTGGCCGGCGCCCTGCTCGTGCCGGACCAGGACGTGGCGGACCCGGGAGGAGTCCATGAGCGGGTCGTACGCCGGAAGGATGGCACCGCCGGGAATGCCGAACACGGTGTCGGCGCCGACTTCCTCGAGAGAGCGGATGAGGGACTGCGCGCCCGTGACCTGCTCGGGTGCGGGGTGCTGTCCTGAGGATCGGGGCCGCGGCTGCGGGTGATGGGCCCCGGTGGCCTGCTCGGTCATCGGCATTCTCTTCTCGATGCTGAGGGTTTTTGCGAGGTACGTGCGGTGTGCGCGTGGAGGGCGGCAGGTGCCTGTGCAACAAAAAACCCCTCGTGCCGTAAGGCAAGCGAGGGGAGCGCGCCGGGTGGAGGTCGCTGGGAGTTCCGGGTGTGTCCGAACGTCACCAGCTCAGCCGACGCGCTTTTCAAGTACGAGAATTCGGGTGCGCATGGCTCAGACCCTCCCCCTGGCACGCACTCACTGTCAAGTGGGTGGGACGGGCGTCTCATTATGTGGGCGGATGGGCGTGCCGCCTCGGAAGACGGCCGTCACTCCGGTGGCGTACACGCCTCCGGTGCCGCCCGCGTACACCGGTGCGGCCGGCTCGTGGGGCACCGGGTAGTGGCCGGCGGTGAGGGCCCGGCGGAGGCGGTATTCGTCCAGCGGCCCGGCGAAGGCGGCGCCCTGTCCGTGGGTGCAGCCCATCGCGCGCAGGGCGGTGAGCTGCTCGGGCCGGTCGACGCCCTCGGCGACGGACTGGAGCCCGAGGTCGGCGGCGATGCGCAGCAGTCCGCTGGTGATCTTGTACAGCCGAGCGGACTCCACGACGCCCTCGACCAGGCTCCGGTCCAGCTTCACCAAGTCCACGGGGAGCCTCCTGAGGGCCGCGATGCCGCCGGGGCCGCTGCCGAAGCCGTCGAGGGCGATACGGACACCGACGTGTTTGAGGGCGGTCAGACGGCGCTCCAGGTCGTCCAGGCCGGCGCGCGGATCGGTGTCGGTGACCTCGACGATCAGCGAGCCGGGCGGCAGGCCGCAGCTCGTGAGGAGCGCCTCGACGGAGCCTAGGGGCATGGCGCGGTCCACCAGCCGACGGGCGCCGACGCGGACGGCGACCGGGACGGACAGTCCGGCCGCGGCGCGCTCGGCGGCCTGCTCGACGGCCTCCTCCAGGACCCAGCGTCCCAGCTCGGCGGTCTTGTCGCTGTCCTCGGCGACGCGCAGGAACTCGGCCGGGGTGAACAGCACGCCCTGCGAGGAACGCCAGCGGGCCTGGGCGCACACGGCGGTGATCCGGCCGTCCTGGAGGGCCGCCACGGGCTGGTGCAGCAGGGCGAACTCGCCGTCCTGCAGGGCGGCGCGCAGACGGGTGGCCAGTTCCGCCTTGCGGACGACGTCCTGCTGCATCTGCGGCTGGTACAGCTCGACGCGGCCCTTGCCGCTCGCCTTGGCGCGGTACATGGCGAGGTCGGCGTTGCGCAGCAGTTCGCCCGCGCCGATGCCGGGCTCGGCGAAGGCGACGCCGATGGAGGCGTTGACGCGGACGTCGTTGCCGTCGATGACATACGGCTGGGAGAGGGTCAGCCTGAGGCGGTCGGCGAGCTCCAGGATGTGCCGCTCCCGCTCGGCGCGGTCGTTCGTGCCCTCTCCGACGATCAGCGCGGCGAACTCGTCGCCGCCGAGGCGGGAGGCGGTGTCGCCGTGGCGGACCGCTTCCTGGAGCCTGCGGGCGGCCTGGACGAGGAGTTCGTCGCCGGCCTGGTGTCCGATGGTGTCGTTGACGGCCTTGAAGCCGTCCAGGTCGATGAAGAGGACGGCGGTGCCGCACAGGGCGGTGCCGCGGTCGCCGGCCCGGCGGCCGGTGAGGGCGTGCTGCACCCGCTTGGTGAACAGGGTGCGGTTGGGCAGGTCGGTGAGCGGGTCGTGCTCGGCGTTGTGCTGCAACTGCGCCTGGAGGCGGACGCGTTCGGTGACGTCACGGCTGTTGAAGAGCAGGCCGCCGTGGTGGCGGTTGACGGTCGACTCGACGTTCAGCCAGGCGCCGTCGCCGGAGCGGAAGCGGCACTCGATGCGCATGGTGGGTTCGTCGGCCAGGCCCGCCGCGAGGAATCTGCGCACCTCGTGCACGACGCGCCCGAGGTCCTCGGGGTGGATCAGGCCCGCCAGTTCCCGGCCGACGAGCTCCTCCGCGGGCCGTCCGTAGACGCCGGCGGCGGCCGGGGAGACGTAGCGCAGGATGCCGCTGGGCGCGGCGATCATGATGACGTCGCTGGAGCCCTGCACCAGGGAGCGGAAGTGGTTCTCCTTCTGGGCGAGTTCCTGGGTGAGGGTGATGTTGTCGAGCAGCATGATGCCCTGCCGCACGACGAGCGCGAGCACGACGGTGCCGCAGGTGATGAGGACGACGCGGTCGACGCTGCGGCCGTTGAGGACGTTGTACAGGATGCCCAGGGTGCAGACGGCCGCGGCGAGATATGGCGTGAGGGCGGCCAGGGAGCCGGCGAGGGGGCGGGCCGGGTGACGGGTCGCGTCGCCGCCGGGCGGGGGCTGCGGGGTGCCGGGGGCGCGGGTGAGCCGGCCGGGGGCGGCGTGTTCGGCCCCGCGCGCGTGCGCGTCGGCGGGGGCGGGCGGGGGGTCGGTGTCGCGGCGTGCGGACCACGGGGCGTACGCGAGGATCAGCGAGCCGGCGAACCAGCCCGCGTCGAGCAACTGGCCGGAGCGGTAGTGGTGCTGGAACAGCGGGGTGGTGAACAGGGCGTCGCACACGACGGTCAGGCCGAGGCCGCCGATCGCGGTGTTGAGCACCGTGCGGCTCACCGAGGAGCGGCGGAAGTGCAGCGCCAGCACCATGCTGACCAGGGCGATGTCCAGCAGCGGGTACGCCAGCGAGAGGGCGATGCGGGCGACGCCGGGCCCTTCGGACCTGGTGGCCTGCGCGAGCGCGAGGCTCCACGCCAGCGTCATCAGGGAGCCGCCGATCAGCCAGGCGTCGAGGGTGAGGCAGACCCAGCCCGCCTTGGTCATCGGCCGTTTGGCGAGCACCAGCAGGCCGACGATGGCGGGCGGCGCGAAGCACACGAAGAACAGGTCGGCGTACGAGGGGCTGGGGACGGGGACGCCGAGGACGATCTCGTACCAGCCCCAGACCAGGTTGCCCGCGGAGGCCATCGCCGAGGAGACGCCGAACAGCAGCCAGGCGGGCCGGTAGCGGACCCGGGGGCGGCGCGCGTACACCAGGCAGGAGACGGCGGCGAGGGCCGCCGCGGCGCTCAGCCCGAAGTCGCCCATGACCAGCGCGGCTTTCCGGGAGCCCCAGTTCAGTGCGGCGCCGCAGGCGTAGGCCGCGCAGACCAGGGCGAGCGCGAGGCGCTGGGCGAGGCGGCCGGAGCCGTCGGCGGACGACGGGCGGGGCCGCGCCGCGTCCGGCGCGACGGGCGGGCCCGGCGTGCCGTCGAAGGCCGGCACGGGGGGCGGCGGCCAGCTCACGGGTACCTCCCCGTCCGCGTCGGTCCCGGGTCGCGCCGGTCCGGGTGTGCCTGGTGGACGCACTTGCGGTGCGCGCCGTGCCCGAGGTGCCGTCCGGTGCCCCGCCGGGGGCCGCGGCCGGGACCGGGGTGGTGCCGGCCGGGCCGGCTCTGCCGGGACCGGGGGCTCTGCGGGGACCCGCCGCCCTCGTGGGTGAGGGAGTTGTGCCTGCGCGTGACTGTCCTCGGGGGAAGCCGCCGGCCGCCCCGCCGCATCGGATCGCTCGTCCATAGGCCGTGCATCGCCCGTCGCCCCCTCGCTGTCCGACTGTCCGTCCCCTGCGCCGAACGCTGCGCGGCGCAACCCCTGTCGGGACGATACACCAGTATCGTCACTCAGGGACATAGCTTCTCTACTCTGCGTGACGGTTGGAGCATGCGCGGGCACACACCGCTCCCGCGGGGTCGCGCACCGTGCCCGGAACCGGTTACGCGCCCGCCGTGCCCGTCGTCAGGATCACGTTCCGCAGGGGCTCCCGGTTCAGGAACCGGCGGAGCTGGTCCACCAGCAGCCGTTCGGCGCGCGGCCGGAACGCGGAGGTGGGACCGCCCGCGTGCGGGCTGATCAGCACGCCCGGCGCCTGCCACAAGGGGTGGTCGCGGGGCAGGGGTTCGGGGTCGGTGACGTCGAGGGCGGCGGTGATCCGGCCGCTCTTCAGCTCCGTCAGGAGGGCCTCGGTGTCGACCACGGCGCCGCGCGCGACGTTGACGAGGAGCGCGCCGTCCTTCATCCGGGCGAGGAAGCCGGCGCCGACGAGGCCTCTGGTGTCCTCGGTGAGGGGCGTGGTGAGCACGACGACGTCCGCCTGCGGGAGCAGCGCGGGCAGGTCGGTGAGCGGATGCACGGGGCCGCGCTCCGTGGTGCGCCCCGAGCGCGCGACGCGTGTCACTCGCGCGACCTCGAACGGCACGAGCCGGTCCTCGACCGCGGCGCCGATCGCCCCGTAGCCGACGATGAGGACGGTCCGGTCGGCCAGGGCGGGCCGGAGCCCGCCGCCCCACTCACCCCGGTCCTGGGCGCGCACGTGGTCGGGGATGCCGCGCAGCGACGCCAGGACGAGGGCGAGCGCGAGTTCGGAGGTGCTCGCCTCGTGCACGCCGCGCGCGTTGCACAGCCGCACCCCGGGCCGCAGGTGCACGAGGCCCGGTTCGATCTGGTCGGTTCCGGCGGTGAGCGTCTGGACGACCTCCACGGAGCGCAGCCCGGGCAGGGGGCGCTGCACGGTCTGGGTCGGCCTCATGTACGGCACGACGTAGAAGGCGCAGTCGGCGGGGTCGGCCGGGTACTCCGCGGCGCCGTCCCAGAAGTGGTAGGCGGGGCCCTCGGGGAGGCCCTCGATCTCCTCGGGCGGGAGGGGCAGCCACACGTCGGCGGTCACGTCCGTGGTCCGGTCAGCAGTCATGTCCGGAGGCTATGTCAGGGGTGCGGACGCGCAGAGGTTAGGTTGGGGGCGCCAGGAAAGGGAGGGTCACGAGCAGGTGGAGCGCAGGACGATCGGCGCGGCGGTGCTCGCGGTGGGGGCCGTCGGACTCGGGTGCATGCCGATGAGCTGGGCGTACAGCACCTCGCGGCAGCGGGGCGACGAGTCGCTCAGGGCGGCGCACCGGGCGCTGGACCTGGGGTCGACGCTGCTGGACACGGCCGACATGTACGGCCCGTTCACCAATGAGCTGCTGGTGGGGCGGGTGCTGAAGGAACGGCGGGCCGACGCCTTCGTGTCGACGAAGGTGGGGCTGCTGGTCGGCGACCAGCACATCGTCGCCAACGGCCGGCCCGGCTATGTGCGGCGGGCGTGCGACGCGTCGCTGCGGCGGCTCCAGACGGACGTGATCGACCTCTACCAGTTGCACCGGGCCGACCCGGAGGTGCCGGTCGAGGAGACCTGGGGCGCGATGGCGGAGCTCGTACGGGCCGGGAAGGTGCGGGCGCTGGGGCTGTGCGCGGTGGGGGCACGCCCGGCGCGGCGGCCGGGGGCCCGGCTGCACGACGGGACGCTGCGGCAACTGGAGCGGATCCAGCAGGTGTTCCCGGTGAGCGCGGTGCAGGCCGAGCTGTCGGTGTGGTCGCCGGAGGCGCTCGTGGCGCTGCTTCCGTGGTGCGAGGCGCGCGGGGTGGGCTTCCTCGCCGCGATGCCGCTCGGCAACGGCTTCCTGACCGGCACGCTGACGCCCGGCGAGGGCTTCGAGCCGGACGACCCGCGGGCCCGGCATCCGCGTTTCACGGCGGAGATGATGGCCGCGAACCAGCCGATCGTGGCGGGGCTGCGCCGGGTCGCGGCCCGGCACGGCGAGGGGGTGACCCCGGCGCAGGTGGCTCTGGCGTGGGCCCTGGCGCAGGGCCGGCACGTGGTGCCGGTGCCGGGTGCCAAGCAGGAACGTTGGGTCTCGCAGAACGCGCACGCCGCGGGCCTGCGGCTGACCGGCCGGGACCTGGCGGAGGTGGCGGGGCTGCCGCGGGCCCAGGGGTCGTGGGACTAGGGCCGTGCCGTGCGGATCGTCGCGGGGCCGCGACGGCGGCACCTCGCGGCGTTGCCGCACCACCCGAGGACGCCCCAGTACGCGGGGCCTGCTCCGCCGGTGCAGGGGCCTGCTCCGCCAGTACGGGGGCCCCGTTCCGCCCGGCGACGCACCGCGTCCGACGCCGCGGCCCGGTTCACGAGGATCGCAACGACCCGGCCCGGCCCGCGGGCGGAGCCCGTGCGGCCCGGCGGCACGTGCGGAGCCCGGCCGCGCCTGAGGTGCCCCGGTTCGGGAACCTGGCGGGCGCGGGCGGTGTATGAACAGGGCAGAGCCCACCGCGTCGAAGGGACCATGATCGTGCAACGTCGAGCCGTGACGGCCGCGCTGGCCGCCGCTCTCCTGCTGGCGGCCGGCTGCTCCTCCGCCGACGGGGGGCCGCCCCGCGGCGACCGGAGCGCCGCCCCGAGCGCGACGGCCTCGAAGCCGGCGGCCGCCCCGAGCACGGAGCAGGCCCCGCCCGCGAAGGGTTCCGTAAAGGTGGTCCGTACGGTCACCAAGGGGCTGAAGAGTCCCTGGGGCCTCGCGCCCGTCCCCGGCGGCGGCCTGCTGGTGTCCTCCCGGGACGACGCGACGATCACCCGGGTCGACGAGAAGACGGGCGGGAAGACCGAGCTGGGCGAGGTGCCGGGCGTCGCGCCCGAGGGCGAGGGCGGCCTGCTCGGCATCGCCCTCTCCCCCGACTTCGCGGCCGACCACCTGGTGTACGCGTACTTCACCTCGGTCTCGGACAACCGCATCGTCCGCATGCTGTACGACGCGGACAAGCCCGCGGGCCGGCAGCTCGGCGCCCCCGACACGGTGTTCAAGGGCATCCCGAAGGGCTTCGTGCACAACGGGGGCCGGATCGCCTTCGGCCCGGACCGGATGCTGTACGCGGGCACGGGTGAGAGCGGCGACACGGGCCTGTCCCAGGACAAGGACTCCCTGGGCGGCAAGATCCTGCGGCTGACGCCGGAGGGCGAGCCCGCGCCGGGCAACCCGTTCCCCGACTCGCCGGTGTACTCGTACGGGCACCGCAACGTGCAGGGGCTCGCCTGGGACGGCAGGCAGCGGCTGTTCGCGGCCGAGTTCGGCCAGGACACCTGGGACGAGCTGAACGCGGTCGTGCCGGGCGGCAACTACGGCTGGCCCGCGGCGGAGGGCCGCTCGGACGACGCGAAGTACCGCGACCCGCTCGCGCAGTGGGGCACGGACGAGGCCTCCCCCAGCGGCATCGCCCTCGCCGAGGGGTCGGTGTGGATGGCGGGCCTGCGGGGCGAGCGGCTGTGGCGCGTACCGCTGAAGGGCACCGGGGCGGCGGCGGACCCGCAGGCCTTCCTGAAGGGCGACTACGGGCGGCTGCGCACGGTGGTCGCGGCGGGCTCCGACCGGCTGTGGCTGACGACCAGCAACACGGACGGGCGGGGCGACCCCGGGTCCGGCGACGACCGCATTCTGGAACTGCGGGTGACCTGAGCCCCGGAGGGCGGTCCGCCGTCCCGGCGGGAAGGGCGCCTCCGGGACGGCGGGCGCGGCGGACAGGCGGCCCCGCCGGGAGCGGGGACGCCCGCGGCGGGGCCCTCTCAGCCGATGCCGCCGGGACGGCGGGCGCGGCGGACCGTCGGGAGCGGGGACGCCCACGGCGGGGCCCCGCAGCCGATGCCGCCGGGGGCGGCGGGCGGGACGGATCCGCCGGGAGGTGGGGGCCTCGCGCCTCACCCCGTCGGCTCCGCCGCTGCCGCCGCGGCCGAGTCCGCCGGGAACAGGCCCTCGCGGTGGGCGAAGGCCGCCGCCTCGCCGCGTCCGGTGACGCCCAGCTTGGCCAGGATGTTCGACACGTGGACGCTCGCGGTCTTCGGGGAGATGAACAGCTCCCGCGCTATCCCGCGGTTGGTGCGGCCGAGGGCGACCAGGCGCAGGACCTCCCGCTCCCGCCCGGTGAGGCCGAGGGCCTCGGCGGCGTCGGCCGGGGCCGTCCGGGAGGCGGGGGCCGGGGTGAGGCGGGCGCGCCGGGCGAGCCGGGCCGCGGCGTCGGCGAGCGGGCGGGCGCCCAGGTGGCCGGCGACGGCCCGGACCAGGAGCAGCAGTTCGCCGGCGCGGGCGCGTTCGTCGTCCTCGCCGGCGGCCAGGACGGACGCGGCGAGCCGGTACCGGACGCGGGCGAGGTCGTGGGGCCGGTCCAGGGGTTCGAAGGCGGCGACCGCCTCGGACCAGTGACCGGGGGTGTCGCGGCCCTCGGCGCGCAGCAGTTCGGCCCGGACCCAGGTGTCGTGGGCGAGCCAGACCGGGGCGCCCGTGGTGAGGTCCTTGGCGGCCTTCGCGAGCCGGGCGAGGAAGCCGGCGCGGTCCTGACCGGCTTCCGCCGCCCGGCCGGGGGCGTCGGCCTCGGCGGTGGCGGCGGCGAGCAGCAGGGGCCAGGCGTAGCGCTGGGTGCCGGGCGGGAATCCGGCGTCGAGGGCGCGGCGGGCCTCGGCGCGGGCGTCCGCGAAGCGGCCCTCGGCGGCGGCGACGCCGAGGGCGAGGCGGGCCAGCGGGATGGTGTGCCGCGGCATGGGGTCGTGGGTGCCGTACGCGGCGCGGGCGGCGGCGAGCAGGCGGGCGGCCTCGGCGAGCTCCCCCCGGGCGAGGAGCACGGCGGCGTGCTGGAGGCAGCCGCCGCCGCGGGGTCGGGCGGCCCGGCCGGTGTGCCGGGCGCGGGTGGCGGCGTCCACGGCCTCGTCCCACCGGCCGAGGGAGAACAGCGACTCGGAGAGGGTCGTCCACACCCGGGCCTCGGACTCCAGCAGGCCGAGCCGGCGGGTGAGGCGGGTGCCCTCGCGCAGCAGGGCGGCGGCCTCGGCGGAGCGGCCGACGCCTTCGAGGGCGGACGGCAGGTCGATGTGGGCGCGGCCGGCGACCGCGGGCAGGTCCTCGGCGACGGCCCGGTCGCGGACCTGGTACATCTCGGCGAGCCCCGTGTCGGTGTCGCCGGCGTCGACCAGGAGGGCGCCGAGGGTGAGCCGGGCGTTCAGCTCGATGTCGGCGGCGCCGACCATGCGTGCGTACTCCACGGCGCGTTCGGCGGCGGTGACGGCCTCGGGGCCGGGGTCGCGGAGCACGGCCCGGCCGGCGGCCGTGGCGAGCACCTCGGCGTGCACCTCGGAGGGCGGCAGGCCGCGCACCAGGTCCTGGGCGGTGCGGATCTCCTGCCGGCCGTCGCCGCGGGTCAGGGCCTGCACGAGGCGGGAGCGCTGGAGCCAGAACCAGGCGGCGCGCAGCGGGTCGGGGTCGTCCGCGAGCAGGCGCAGCGCCCGCTTGGTGATCTTCAGGGCGGTTTCGCGTTCCCCGCAGAGCCGGCCGGCGACGGCTGCCTCCGCCATGAGGTCGAGGCGGCGCAGGGGTGCGGTGTCCGGGTCGCGGGCGCGGCGCGGGTACGCCTCGGCGAAGTCGGCGGGGCGCAGGCGGGCGCGTACCTCGCCGGGTACGGCGTCCCAGAGGTCCATGGCGCGTTCCAGCAGGCGCAGTTGCTCGGAGCGGGCGTGCCGGCGGCGGGCCTCCACGGAGGCGTCGAGGACGGCGGGCAGGGCCTTGGCGGCGTCGTGCGCGTGGTACCAGTGGCTGGCCAGGCGCGTGGCGCGCTGGCCGGCCGGGACGAGCGCCGGGTCGGCTTCCAGGGCTTCGGCGTAGCGGCGGTTGAGGAGGGAGCGTTCGCCGGGGAGCAGGTCGTCGCCGACGGCCTCGCGGACCAGGGAGTGCCGGAAGCGGTAGCCGTCGGTGGTGGCGGTGAGGAGGCTGGCGTCGACGGCGGCGCGCAGAGCCTCGATGAGGTCGTCCTCGGTGAGCCGGGCGACGGCGGCGAGCAGCGGGTACTCGACGGTGGAGCCGCCCTCGGCGACGATCCGGGCGATGTTCCGGGCGCTTTCGGGCAGTGCCTCCACGCGGACGAGGAGGAGGTCGCGCAGGGAGTCGGTGAGGCCGGTGCGGCAGCCCTCGTGGACGGCGACGGCGAGTTCCTCGACGAAGAAGGCGTTGCCGTCGGAGCGTTCGAAGATCTCGTCGACCCGGGCCGGGTCGGGGTCGCGGGCGAGGATGCCGGCGATCTGGCGGCGGACCTCGGCGCGGGTGAACCGGGCGAGTTCGACGCGGCGGACGGTGCGCAGCCGGTCGAGTTCGGCGAGCAGGGGCCGCAGCGGGTGGCGGCGGTGGAGGTCGTCGGCGCGGTAGGTGGCGAGGACGAGGAGGCGGCCGGTGCGCAGGGTGCGGACCAGGTAGGCGAGCAGGTGCCGGGTGGAGGCGTCGGCCCAGTGCAGGTCCTCCAGGACGACGACGACCGTGCGGTCGGCGGCGAGGCGTTCCAGGAGGCGGGCGGTGAGGCCGAAGAGGCGGGCGGTGCCGTCCTCGTCGTGCCGGCCGGAGGCGGCCGTGCCGAGTTCGGGCAGCAGCCGGGCGAGTTCGCTCTCCTGCCCGTCGGCGGCGGCGGTCAGCGGGCCCGGCAGGGCGCGGCGCAGGGCGCGCAGGGCGGTGGAGAACGGTGCGAACGGCAGCCCGTCGGCGCCGATCCCGACGCAGCCGCCGACGGCGACGACGGCGCCGCACCGGCCCGCGACCGCGGCGAACTCCTCCACGAGGCGGGTCTTGCCGACGCCGGCCTCGCCGCCGATGAGCAGGGCCTGCGGCGCGCCCCCTGCCGCGCGGGCGAGCGCGTCGCGCAGGGTCTCCAGTTCGGCTGCGCGGCCGACGAACACGGGGCTGACGGACCTGGTCTCCACGGACGTGAGCATCGCACGCGGGTCCGGCACGGCGGCGCCCGGTTTCGCGGGCGGGGACTCGCGCCGCGCCGGGAGACCGGCCGTGGGGAGGCCCGCCAGGGGGGGAGCCGGACACGGTACGGGCCACCGGGCGGGCGCCCGCCCGGTGGCCCGTACCGTCCGTCCCGCCGCTCGAACGGGCGCCGCGGCTCTTACGGGTGCCTCGGTCCGGCCCAGGCGCGGGGCACGCGCCGCCGTCAGCTCGACGACGGCAGCCCCAGCAGGATGCCGGTGTACTTGAGGACGGCCAGGAGCAGGCCGATCCCGCCGAGCGCGACGCCGCCCCAGGCGACCGACTTGATCCAGGCGGCCTGCGGCCTGCCGGGCGCGCCGAAGGCGGGCCGGACGAGGACGACGACGCCCACGATCGCCGCGAGCAGGGCGAACAGGCCGCTCCACAGGGCGGTGGCCTCCCAGGCGTCGCCGTACATGGCCTGGATCTGCTGGGCGACACCCGCCGACTGCGCGGTCTCCAGCTGGCCGATGAGGTTCTCCCGCGCGCCCGCCACGGTGCCGACCCAGCTCCCGGTGAGCGAGACGACGCCGAGCGCGGCGGAGACGACGGCTCCGGCGCCCTGGCCCACGCCGGTGGGCCCGGCCGCCGCGTCCTCGGTCTCGGAGTCGGCCCCCGCTTCGGGGGCGCCGGAGCCGGTGTCCGCCGTCTCGTCGTCGCCCGCGGCCTCATCGGCCGGTGCGGCCTGCGGGGCGTCGGTCCCGGTGGTGGTCCCGGTGACCTCCTCGGTCTGGCCGGCCTCCGTCGTGGTCTCGGTGGCCTCGGCTGCGTCCACTGTCTTCGTTCCCATGTTCCGCACCGTACGGACGGAGTCTGAGAGTCGTCTTAATG
>DASTDN010000266.1:0-11276 GCA_035710365.1 Streptomyces sp.
TAGAACTCGTTGAAGAACTCCACGCCCTCCTTGACGCAGTTCTGGTACAGCGTCTGGAGGATCATGTGGCCGGTGCGGTCCGCGGCGTAGCAGGACCGGCGGACCGGGGCCTCGCCGTGGTTGCGGGAGTGACCGCCGAAGCGCCGCTGGTCGATGGTGCCGTCCGGGGTGCGGTTGAACGGCAGGCCCATCTTCTCCAGGTCGAGGACGGAGTCGATGGCCTCCTTCGCCAGGATCTCGGCGGCGTCCTGGTCGACCAGGTAGTCACCGCCCTTGACGGTGTCGAAGGTGTGCCACTCCCAGTTGTCCTCCTCCACGTTGGCGAGCGCGGCGGCCATGCCGCCCTGCGCCGCGCCGGTGTGGGACCGGGTGGGATACAGCTTGGTCAGCACGGCGGTGCGGCTGCGCTTGGTGGACTCGATGGCCGCGCGCATGCCCGCGCCGCCGGCGCCGACGATGACGGTGTCGTACTTGTGGATCTTCATGATTCTCGCAGCCCCGTGCCTAGCGGATGTTCGGGTCGAAGGTGAAGATCACCAGCGTGCCCAGCAGGATGGTGAACACCGTGGCGGTGTAGAGCAGGCCCTTGAGCCACAGCCGGGTGTTCGCGCGCTCCGCGTAGTCGTTGATGACCGTGCGCAGGCCGTTCGTGCCGTGCAGCATCGCGAGCCAGAGCATCAGCAGGTCCCAGACCTGCCAGAAGGGCGACGCCCAGCGGCCCGCGACGAACGCGAAGCCGACCTTCGACACGCCGCCGTCCAGCACGAGCTGGATCAGGACGTGGCCGATGACCAGGACGACCAGCACCACGCCCGACAGCCGCATGAACAGCCAGCCGTGCAGCTCGAAGTTGCCCCGCGTCGACTTCGGGGTCTTCTTGGTGCGCCGGCGCGGTGCCTCGATCAGGGGCGCGGGATTGTCGACGGTGTAGAGGGAGGCGCCCTCCACGGGGCCGACGGCGGCGACAGTGGTTTCAGTGGACATGGGCGTCAGCTCCCGAAGAGTTCACGAGCGGCGTGGCCGAGGATCGGGTAGATCGCCCCGAGCATCAGCACGACCCACAGGCCGACGACGGACCAGAGCATCTGCTTCTGGTAGCGGGGGCCCTTCGACCAGAAGTCGACGGCGATGACACGCAGACCGTTCAGCGCGTGGAAGAGGATGGCGGCGACGAGGCCGTACTCCAGCACTGCGACGATCGGCGTCTTGTACGTGGCCACGACCCTGTCGTAGGCCTCGGGAGACACGCGGACGAGAGAGGTGTCCAGGACGTGGACGAACAGGAAGAAGAAGATGAGGACGCCGGTGACTCGGTGAGCCACCCAGGACCACATTCCTTCCCGGCCGCGGTACAGCGTTCCAGCCGGCACGGAAGTTCCTCCGGGAGCGGGGATTGGGGCCGCGCCGGCTTCGGTGTCGGTCGGGCCCGGCCGGGTACGGTCCACCGGCCCCCAGCATCGTAGCGATGCGCCGCCGCCGGGCTCAGCCGGGGTCGGGCGGTGTGATCGAAGTGGCACGCGTTTGGGGTACCTGAGGGGGCTTTCGGGATGGTTCGTCCCGCTGTCCGCCGGGTGCGATGCCGCCGTGCCGTGCCGTGCCGCGTCCCGGGTCCCCGGCGGCGTCCAGCAAGCGTTTCCCGGCGAGTCTGCGGAGCTGGTCGGCGGCCACGATCCGCTCCTCCTCCGGATCGTTCGCCAGGCGTGAGCGGATGCCCTCCAGGACCCGGTCCGGTATTTCGTCCACGGGCGTGTCGCCGAGGTAGATGACGAAGACGTGGCCGAACCTCGCCTCGTAGGCGGCGTGCGCCGCGCTGAGGGCGGTGTGCGCGGCGGAGTAGGTCCCGGCCGGCAGTACGGGCAGGGGCTCGGCGGCCAGCGCCTGGGCGAGATCCGCGGGCCGCAGGTCGTAGGCCGCCTCGTCCGCGGCGGCCAGCAGGGCGCCCAGATCGGGGTAGGGGCGGTGGGCCGCGACCCGGCCGGCCCAGCGGGCGCTGCCCAGGCAGCCGAGCAGGGCGCGGCGGGCGGTGTCGGCCGGTGCGGCGTTGAAGCGCCGCAGCGGCGAGGACGTGCCGCGTCGCGGGGCCGGTGGGGCGACGGGGCCGGGGAGGTCTGGGAGACGCAGCGTGGGTCCTCGTGGGCGTCGCGGGTGGGGGCACGCGGGGTCGGCAGGGGGACGGGCGGTGTGACCGGTGAGGGAGACGACAGGGGTGACCTGTGGAGAAGATGTGCCGTCACGTTAACCACGGCTGTCACAGTGTGTCCGACGGTTGCCCGAATTTCACCCCGACGGGAGAGTTTAAGAACGTGTGGTGGACAGATCCATGCCTACGGTGGCAGCGATGAGCCAGCACAGGCGCCGGGCACCGGCGCGCAAGGTGAAGCGGCGGCGGGCCGCCACGGCGGTCGCCGGGGTCCTCGTGGCGGCCGGGCTGGGCGTCGGCCTGTGGGCGGCGACCGGCGACGACGGCGGTCCGGCGGCCACGGGCGCGGCCCCGGCCGATGCGACCCCCACGCGTTCCTACCCGCTGTCCGAGGCGCCGCGGACCATTCCCGCGGTGCGCGAGCACACTCCGGCGCGCGGTCCCGGCTGGCGCCCCGAGCGCGGCCACCGCGTGGTCGTCGCCGACGCCCGCCTCGCCGACGAGGGCCGGCTCGTCGCCGCCGAGCTGGGGCTGAGCTACGCGGGCCGGAAGGACGATGAGCGGGCGGGCGATCTCAGGCTCGCGCTGAGCGGCGGCAAGGGCGCGAACCCGGAGTCGTACACCATGACCGTGCGCGGCGGGCGGGTCACCATCAGCGGGCCGGCCGACGCGGGCGTCTTCTACGGCACCCGCACCCTCAAGCAGGAGGTGCACGACGGCGCCACCGCCCCCGAGGGCGTGGTGCGGGACGCGCCGGCCAAGCCGCGGCGCGGCTTCATGCTGGACATCGCGCGCAAGCACTTCACGGCCGGCTGGATCGAGGACCGGATCCGCGAGCTGGGCGACCTGAAGTACAACGAGTTCGGGCTGCACTTCTCCGACGACCAGGCCTTCCGCATCGAGTCCGACAGCCACCCCGAGATCGTCTCCGGCGACCACCTGACGAAGGCGCAGGTGAAGCGGATCGTGGCCCTCGCGGCCGAGCGGCACATCACGGTCGTGCCCGAGATCGACTCGCCCGGCCACCTCGGCGCCGTCATCGCCGCCCACCCCGACCTGCAACTGCGCAACGTCAACGGCGTGCCGACCCGGGGCGCCCTCGACATCTCCAAGAGCGGCGCCGCCGGCATCGTCGACGACCTGCTGAACGAGTACGCGGGGCTGTTCCCCGGCAACCAGTGGCACCTCGGCGCCGACGAGTACCTCGCGCTGACCGCGTCCGACCCGGAGGCGGCCTACCCGCAGCTCGCCGCCGCCGCGCGCGAGGCCCACGGCTCCGGCGGGACGGTCGCCGACCTAGCGACGGACTGGCTCAACGACCGCGCCCGCACCGTCCGCGCCCACGACCGCGCGCCCCGCGCGTGGAACGACGGCTTCATCGAGGGCACGTCCGCGCAGGCCGACAAGGACATCCAGGTCGCCTACTGGACGGGCAAGGAGATCGGCGCCCGCCAGCCGGCCGGGTACCTGAGCGCGGGCCGCAAGGTCCTCAACTACAACGACGAGTACCTGTACTACGTCCTCGGCGAGCCGCAGACCTTCGTGTACCCGACCGGGGAGCGGATCTACGAGCAGTGGACGCCGCGCGTGCTGCGCGGCAGCACCGCCGTGCCCGCCCGCTACGACGACCAGATCCTCGGCGGCAGCCTCGCCGTCTGGTGCGACCTCGCGAACTCCCAGACGCAGGAACAGGTCGCGGCGGGCATCCGCATGCCGCTGCGGGCGACCATCCAGAAACTGTGGGACCCGGGCCGGCCCGCACTGTCCTGGCCGGAGTTCAAGGCCCTGGCGGACCGGCTGGGCTGACGCACGGCGGGCGCCGCGTCCAGCGCGTGGCCCGTGTGCCCTGCGCGGCGCCCGCGGCAGTCCGTACGGCCCCCGGGGCGGCTCGGGTGAAGCGTCCCGCCCGCGGCCGCCGGACGCTCCGCCGGGCCCCGGGACCCTCCGCCGGACAGCCCGGCAGGCCGCCGGCCGGCTGCCCGCCGGTGCCTGCCGGGCAGTCCGCCGACGCCCGCCGGTGCTCCGCGTGGGAGGCCCGGCTCCGCCGCATGCCTTGACGTACGGACCGTCGTCCCACGACCCTTTGGCCGAAAACATCTTCTCCCGACTGCCGGTCCGGCTCCCCGCCGTGCCCCGCGGCACCTCCGGGCGCCGCACGCAGGAAGTGGGGAACGCGGGCTCCTCGTGCCGACGGGGACCCGTGGGCGAGGGCCTGTGGAGGCCGGTGGAGTCCTCGACGGACCCCGCGGAGGGAGGCGTTGGATGAGCCTGGTGAAACTGATCGCGCAGGCCGACGAGCGCGGGCTGGCCGCGAGCGGGCTGGCTTGTTTGGATCGGTGCGTGCCGTTGCTGGGCGGTGACGACGAGGTGCTGCGCCCCCTGTGGGCGAGCCTCACCGACGACCCGGACACCGCCTGCGACGGCTGGTCGGTGAGCCTTGAGCGGGCCCGCGGCACACTCACCGGCACCCCGGAGGGCGAGGACGACGCCGAGGACGAGGCCGTGCTGCTCGCCCGCAGCATGCTCGCCCACGCCCCGGCCGACCGCGCCGCCGCCGACGACGTGCGGACCTGGGCCGACGCCTGCTCGGTCGCCTCCCTCCAGATCCACCGGCTGCTCGACCCCGCCGACGACGAGGGCTCGGTCGACGCCCGCCGCGAGGGCAGTACGGAGGGCATGTCACCGCTGGTCGCCGCCGAACTGCGCCGCCAGGCCGCCGTGCTGGAACTGCTCGCCGGACACGGCGGCGCCGGGCTGCGGCCCGCGCTGGAGGTGTGCACGGAGGGGCGGCGCGTCCTGCGCGCGGTGGTGTCCCGCCGGGCGCGGGGCCGGGGCTGACGGGAGACCGGGCGGGGAGCAGCCGGGCCCCGGCGGACGGGCGGCGCGGGGCGCGCGGCCGAGCATGTGCGCCGTACCGCCTTCGACGCGCGCCGGGCTCGTGGACCCCATCGTCCGGGGGGAGTTGGGCGACCGTCCCGGGACAGGGCGCGGGGGACACGGGTGTGCCGGGCTGGCCGCCGGGGAGCCCCGGGGGACGCCCGGACGGGGGTGATGATTCCGCGCCGCGATGCGCTGCATCCGATGTGACGAGTGCGACGACTGAGACGACACAGCACGGATCCAGGCCCTCCGCCGCTTCGCGGCCCGTGCGCTGGGCGGCCGACACGGTGGCGGCGATGCGGGAAGGGGCGCGGCTGCGGCTCGACTACACGGCGCAGAGCCTGTGGAGCGTCGACCGCGTGATCGACGGCATCCGGCGGGAGGAGCCCCCGCCCGACGCGGTGCAACTGGTGCTGCGGGGCTTCGGCGCGTACGCCGGTGAGGTGATCATCCGGCAGGCCGGCGGCGAGTGGTGGTCGTCGGGCGGCGACCACTGGGTACGGACCCCGGACGGCCGCCTCCTGGACCCCATGGAGGAGGCCCGGCGCTGCTTCGACGGCGGCGGGTCGCTGCGGCTGCTGTGCCGGGACGCGACGGAGGCGGCGCGGGACGACTGACGGGGCGCCGCCCTCCGCCCGGACGGGTGCGAGCGACGGCACGCCCCGGACCCGCGGTGCCCCCGCCCCCGGCCTTCCGGCGGACCCGAGCGGTGTCCTCTCCCGCCACGCGCGGCAGGGGGCACCGGCGGGCACGTGTCACTCCGGACACAAGGGGTGACCAGTGACACTTCTGCGAGGCCCGACGCTGAGCAGCGTGTGGGGGGCGTGGGCACGCCGGACGTGCCGCACGACGGGAACCGCCACTCACTCGGCACGGACGAGGACGATTCTTGGGCCACGGAGGGGAACCCCGGCGCGCACAGGCGTACGACGGGGAATTGGGCGCAGCCGTCACGCGGGCCCAGGAAGGCGACGAAACCGCTTTCGCCGTCGCCTACCGGCTCGTACAGCCCGCGCTGCTGGGCTATCTGCGCGGCCTCGTGGGAGACGAGGCCGAGGACGTGGCGTCGGACGCGTGGCTGGAGATCGCCCGTGACCTCGGGCGCTTCAAGGGTGACGGCGCGGGCTTCCGCGGCTGGACGGCGACCATCGCGCGGCACCGGGCGCTGGACCATCTGCGCCGCCGGCGGGTCCGGCCCCAGGGGACGACGCTCGAACAGGACGTCCTGGAGCTGCCCGGACCGCACAGCACGCCCGAGCAGGTGCTGGAGAGCATCTCCACCGAGCACGCCCTGAGCCTGGTCCGGGCCCTGCCCCGCGACCAGGCCGAGGCGGTGCTGCTGCGGGTCGTGATAGGGCTCGACGGCCCTGCCGCCGCCCGCGTCCTCGGCAAGCGGCCGGGAGCGGTGCGCACGGCCGCCCACCGGGGTCTGAAGCGCCTCGCCGGGCAGCTCGGCGGGGCAGGTGTGACGGATGAGGCCCCCCGCACGCTGGGGGAATCGACATGAACTACGCCGCGGGAGGCCGCCCGGCCCAGGTCCCGGCCCGGTGGCCCGACGGCCCGGCGGCGACCGGGCGGGGCGGCTCCCCTCGCGGGAAGGGGCGGACCGGCGTCCGTGCGGCACGGGCCGGTGACCGGCCCGGACGCGGGCACGGGCCCGGCTGCGGAGCGGGCGGAACAGGCGAGGACGGGTACGGACATGGGTGAACTGCCAAGCGGCGACGGGCACACCGGCCCGCGGCGTGCGCACCCCGGCAGACCCGGACCCGAACCGGGTCCCGGAACCGGGGCCGGCACCGGTCTGGAGACGCTGCTCGCCGCGGCTCTGCGCGTGGACCACGTGGACGCCGAGGCCGAGCAGCGCGCCGTCCGCGCGTTCCGCGCCGCCCGGCTGGCAGGGACGCACCGGGAGGCCCGTACCCGGCGCCGGGACGACTGGCGCCCGCGCGGCCTGCGCGGCGGACGGTCCCTGCGGACCACCCTGGCGGTGCTGCTCGCGGGATTCACCCTGGGCGGTGTGGCGTTCGCGGCGATCGGCGGCCCGGACTCCGCCTCGCGGGGCGCGGGCGACGGGCCCCGTCCGGCCGGTACCCCCTCGGACGCCGGCCCCGGGACGCGCCGCCCCGGCGCCGCCGACGCCCCGCCTCCTGCGGCGTCCGCCGGGCCGGGCCGCCCGGAGGCGGTCGGCGGCACCGTGGTCCGGTGCCGGGCCTACGTGCGCGCGAAGCAGCACGGCGAGGGCCTGCTGGACGTCCTGCGGCAACGGCTCGCCGACGTGGCGGGCGGCGAGAAGAAGGTCGACGGGTACTGCGCGCGCACCCTGCTGAAGGCCCGGGAGGGCGCGGAGGGCGGGCGGGAGGGGGCCGGCGAGGACACCACCGGCGCCCCGGCCGTCCCGGACCTGCCTGCCGTGCCCACCGCCCCGGACGTGCCGGTGCCCGTCCCGACGGGCGCTCCCGCGGACCCGACCGGTGCTCCCCCGCTCCCGCCGACGGTCCCCGGCGAGGACGGGGACGGAGAGGGGAGCGGGGACGGCGTCACCGGGAACCTTCCCGACCCGGACCAGGGACAGGACCAGGACGGCGATCAGGCCCGGGGCGGTGTCACGGAGGACGTCGTGCCGCCGGACACCGCCGTCCCCGGCCCGGGCACGGGCGGCACCGAGGACGAGTAGCGGCCCGTCCGGCGGAGACCGGCCGGGTGGCCGGTACGGGGATTCCCGTGGCCGCAAGCGCGCGTGCCGCGCGCTTCCGTACGGGCGGCAGGAGCGCCTCACCGCGCGATGCGCGTACCGGGCGGCACACCCGCGGCGCGTTTCCCCTGCCGGGCGGCGCGTGTGCCGCGTACCGGAGCCGAGGGCAGGGAGGGGCCCCCGGTCAGGTGCCGGAGGCGGCCGCCGGGGATTCAGGGCCCGGGGCCAGGCTCGCCGCCCGGGTGCCAAGGCAACGACCGGGGCCGCCACCCCCCACAGGAGAGGCCCCGGTCGTCGCACGGCACGGGCCGAGCGGCGGCCCGTACTTCCTACAGCGCCGCCACCGCGTTTTCTGTCACACCTCCATGTCACGGCTGGGTTGCGTTCTGTGCCGTCATGGACGGGGGGCGTCTTCTCGCCGTAACGTGCCGTTCGCGCCGCCGGTGCGCGAGCGGGCCGACCACCGCCACCACCCGCGGACCCGCCCGCGGAGACGTACCGCGGCCACTGATCGAGGAACCACGACGGCGAGGACCCGGTCCGCGTGAGCGGTGCCGGCCGATGCGCAAGAGGGGCGCGGTGCTGGGGGACGAGGCGGAACTGACCGCCGCGGTGCACGCGGCGCAGTCCGGGAACGAGACCGCGTTCCGGACCGTGTACCGCTCCGTGCACCCGCGGCTGCTCGGCTACGTACGCACGCTCGTCGGCGACGCGGACGCCGAGGACGTCACGTCCGAGGCCTGGCTGCAGATCGCCCGGGACCTGGAGAGGTTCAGCGGCGACGCCGACCGGTTCCGCGGCTGGGCCGCCCGCATCGCCCGCAACCGCGCCCTGGACCACGTCCGGATGCGCGGCCGCCGCCCCGCCGTGGGCGGCGACGACACCGAGCTGGCCGGGTGGGCCGCCGAGTCCGACACCGCGGGCGAGGCGATGGAATCCCTAGCCACCGACACCGCGTTCTCCCTCATCGGCCGGCTGCCCCGGGACCAGGCCGAGGCGGTCGTGCTGCGGGTGGTCGTGGGCCTCGACGCCAAGGCCGCGGCCGAGACGCTCGGCAAGCGGCCCGGCGCCGTCCGTACGGCGGCGCACCGTGGCCTGAAACGGCTCGCGGAACTCCTCGCCGGCGATCCGGAAGCGCCCGGCGGACTCGACGCGCTGCCGCCCCAGCGTCGTCGGCGCGGTCGCGCGGTGACGTCGGCCGGTGTGACGGATACGTGCGCGCGGACGCAGAAGGACATGTGATGGCCGACGAGCGATACAGGTGGCTGGACCGCGAGACGGCGGAGCGTCTGCTGAGCGGAGAGCCCCTCGAAGCAGTCGACGCCGCCGCCTGCGAGCAGGCCGAGCAGCTTGCCGACACTTTGGGCGCGTTGTCCGCGACGGCCCCGCTGAGCTGCGAGGAACTCCCCGGTGAGGCTGGAGCGCTGGCGGCTTTCCGCAAGATGCACGCCGAGCGGGAGGCCGGCATCGCCCCCGTGGGCGGGCCCGCCGAAGACGCCGGTCCGGTCCTGCTCGGCCGCCGCGGCGCGGGCGAGCGCCGGCGCTGGGGCAGACCCGCGCGCCTGGGCCTGGCCGCCGCGCTGGCCGCCGGCATGCTCGGCGGCGTGGCCGTCGCGGCGGGCACCGGAGCGCTGCCGCTGCCGTTCCGCCCGGACGAACCGGAACCCGGGACCTCGGTGTCGGTCGACGAGACCACCGAACCGCTGGTCACCCCGCCGCCGGACGGCTCCTCGCACGACGACGGGCGCACCGGCTCCCCGGACGGCCCGTCCGGCAAGGACGACGACGGCCGGGGCGAGGACGACGACCCCGACGGCACCGCCTCCGGCGGCTCCGCGTGGGAGCAGGCCCGGCAGCTCGCGGCCGCCTGCCGCGACGTACGCGACGGCAACGAACTGGACGCCGAGCGCCGGCACGCCCTGGAGAGCGCCGCGGGCGGCGCGGCGAAGGTGTGGAAGTACTGCGAGAGCGTCCTCGCCGGCTCGGAGGACGAGGACGGCCCCGGTACCGGCCACGGCACGGGCCCCGGCCCGGGAGGCTCCGCGGCCTCGGGAGGACAGGGCGGCGCGGGCAAGGGCAAGGGCAGGGACCAGGACCAGGACCAGGACGAAGACCAGGACGAGCAGGACGAGCAGGACGGCTCCGGCGACCAGGGCGACGCCCGCGACCAGGACGGCTCCGGCGACCAGGACGACTCCGGAGGCCAGGACGCCGGGAAGACGGCCGGGCGGGGCACGGCCGGACGCGGTGCGGCCGGGGGCGGTTCGGCCGGGCGGGGCGGCGACCACGCCGACAACGCTGCCGCGCCGCGCCCCGCGCACCTCGCGCCGCCGCCCGCCGCCTCCGGGAAGCCGCCGGGGACCGCGGAGCCCGGCGACGGCACCGGAACGGGCACCGGCCCCGGCACGGAAACGGGCACCGGCTCCGGCACGAGCACGGACGACGCCCCCGGCAGTGAGGTCTGAGCCCTCACCCGCCACACCCCTTCTGGTGCCCTGACCTGCGACGACGAGGTTCTTGGATTTTTCTGCGCCAAGGGTGTGACACTTTCGGGCGCCCGTGCGCAGTACTGAGTGAGCCGACTGGTCATCGGCTGTCGCACGGAGCCGGGGTTCCCCCCGTACCCACGGCTCGTGCACCTTGCGCGGGCGGGACACGTTCCCCCGGTCCCGCCCGCGCCTCACTCCCACCTCACCAGTGGAGGACGACCTTGTCCCCGTTCCTCACCTGCGCGTACAGCGCCGCGACAGCCGCCTCGTCCCGGACGTTGACGCACCCGTGCGAGGCGCCCGCGTAACCGCGGGCGGCGAAGTCGGCCGAGTAGTGCACCGCCTGGCCGCCGCTGAAGAACATCGCGTACGGCATCGGTGAGTCGTACAGCGTGGACCAGTGGTCGCGGGACTTCCAGTACACGCGGAAGGTGCCCTCGCGGGTCGGGGTGCCCTTGGCGCCGAACCGCACCTCCGTGGTGGACACGGTCCTGCCGTCGATCATCCAGCGCAGCGTCCGGCTCGACTTGCTGATGCACAGCACGCGTCCGGCCAGGCAGCGCGGGTCCGGCCGGTCGGCCGGCTGCCCGCCCATCAGATACAGCTCCCACGTGCCCGGCTCGCGCGTCATGCCGAGCAGCCGCTGCCAGGTGACGCGGTCGGTCGCGCCGGTGCGCGGCAGCCCGCGCTTGCCCTGGAAGCCGCTGACGGCCCGCTCCGTGAGGTCGTCGTACGTGCCGGTCGGGCCGTCGTACAGCCACGCCACCTGGCGCAGCCGGGCCTGGAGTTCGCGGACGTCCGGGCCGCTGTCGCCGCGCGACCACAGCACGGGGGCGGGCGGCCGCGCGGGTCTCGGGTCCTCGCGCGGGGCGGCGGACGCGGAGCCGCGGGCGGACGGGGCGGTGCCGGGCGTGCCCTGCGTGGCCCGCGTGCCCTGCCCGGCGACGGGCTCCACCCTGCAGCCGCCGAGCGCGCCGGCGCCGCCCGCCACGGCCAGCGCCACCAGCGCCGCGACACTCCTGCTCATGGTCCGGATCCGCACCGCGGCCCCCACGGCCCACCCGGCGCCGGGCCC